>JAMCQN010000079.1 GCA_023382055.1 Chloroflexota bacterium | reverse complement strand
TCTCGAACACCGCGCCAAACGTCTCGGCATATTGTTTCACAATCGGCGCCAGGGTCACGATCGGCAGTTCCAGTTTCATCCCGTTATCATCGCTCAGTCCGCGAAAGGCGAAATCACAACTATCGAGGATATAGTCTTGCTCCGGGAGTGTAAACACACCCAGTTTGCCAACCCGCAATGTCGCAGGTTCCTGCAGATGCAGCAGCAACGCGTACGTGCCCGGCGCTGCAGGGAACCAAACGCCCGCCGTCTTTTCGACCAGCGGGCGTCCGCGGCTCTCCATCGACTGCCTGTTAGAACAGGTGGTTAATGCAGGAATAGCGGTGTGAGCTCAAGTTCAGCCGCAGCTTTAGCAGCATCAGCGCCAGCAATATCGGCGTTGAAACGGCTCGCGGCATCGACTACTTTCGGCATGACGCGGATGTCGCCGGACGTGTTCAGGAAAATGCCGGGTTTGCTGAGCACGAAGTTCACCGCAGTGTCGATCTCTTTCTGATCCGTCAGTGGTTCGTACCAGGTGGCATGCGTGTGCGGTTTGTCGCCCCAGGGACCGCGCGCCATCGACTTGATCGTCTGAACTGCCACATTGCGCTGCTGGCAGATTGCGAACAGCTTATTGAAGTCAGCCATGTATTCGGCGTTCTGCGACAGCACGTAGTTATAAGGCAGCAGAACGGAGTCGAAATCAAAGCGCTCCAGACTGCGCATGTGCATCCTGGCGACCGTCAGGTCATGGCCGGTTACGCCGATGTACCGCACCAGTTTCTGCTCGCGCGCCTCGATCAAGGCCTCAAGCGCGCCGCCCGGCCCCATCGCAACTTCCCACTCATGCGGGTCGACCAGGTAGTGCAGTTGGATCAGATCGACCGAATCCACGCGCAACCGTTCAAGCGAGCGATGGAACTCATCACGAGCTTTCTGGTATGTGCGTTCGCCGGTTTTTGTCGCCAGGAAGAAGTCTTTGCGATGCCTGGCCATCCATGGCCCGATGCGCAATTCAGATTCGCCGTAACTGGCTGCCGTGTCGATATGGTTGATGCCATATTTCAACAGGACATCCAGCGTGCGGTCGGCTTCGTCCTGAGTGACACTGCCGAGAGCGGCTGCGCCGAAAATCGTTTTCGTACTGGCGTGTCCCGTGCGCCCAAAAGTAAGTTTGGTTATCATTTCACATCCTCATAGTTCTACCAGCGGTAGCCGTGTGGGCCGAAGTCTGCCTCATAATGAGGCGTCACTACGCGCCCCGGCGGCACGATCGTATCTATAGCCTTTCGATCCTCGTCATTGATATGCACATCCAGAGCCTTCAAGTTGCCCTCTAATTGCTCCATGTTGCGCGGCCCGATAATCGGGCTTGTAATACCCGGTTGGTGCATGCACCAGGCCAGCGAGAATTCCAGCAAGGATACTCCCTTGGCCTCTGCGAGTGGTATCAATGCCTCAATTGTATCCATTGTCAGCTTGCCCATTGACGACTCGCGGCGTTCCGCCGGGATGTCGCCATAACGCGTGTTGGGCGGCAGTGGCTGGTCGCGCCGGTACTTGCCCGTCAGAAGACCGCCGGCCAGCGGGCTCCACGGGATGATGCCGTAACCATAGGTGCGCAGAGCCGGGATCAGTTCGCGCTCAGCGCGACGATCCAGGATGTTGTAGGGCGGCTGTTCACAGATAAAGCGATTCAGCCCTAATTCCCTGGAAACCCACAACGATTCAACGACCTGCCATGCGGCATACGTGCTTGTGCCGATATAGCGCACCTTGCCGGCGCGGATAAGATCGTCCAGCGCGCGCAGGGTTTCGTCGATCGGTATGTCGGATTGCGGCCTGTGAATCTGGTACAGGTCGATGTAATCCGTCTGCAAACGGCGCAGGCTTGCCTCGCACTGTTCGATGATATGCCGCCTGCTGTTGCCTTCCATATTCTGCACGTCATCGGCCATGCGGCCGTGCACCTTGGTTGCCAGAACAATGCGCTGGCGTTTGCCGTTGCGCTTGAAAGCTTCGCCGGTGACTTCTTCGCTGCGTCCGCGTGCGTAAACGTTTGCGGTATCGAAGAAGTTGATGCCCGCATCCAGCGAACGATCGACGATCTTGTAAGCTTCTTCCGGCTCAGTTCGCGTTCCGAAATACATGCAACCCAGGCATAGCGGGCTGACTTTCACGCCCGTTCTGCCGAGAGATCGATACTCCATTGTGAACTCCTTTTTGTTCAGGTCGATTAGCTTTTAGCGATACTGGTGCGGGCCGAAGTCCGCCTCGTAATACGGGGCGGCGACCCGACCCGGGACCGATATCTTGTCAATGGCCGCTCTGTCTTCATCGGTGAGCTTGACGTCGAGCGCCTTGAGGTTGTCTTCGAGTTGCTCCATCGTGCGCGGGCCGATGATGGGGCTGGTAACGCCGGGTTGTTGGGCGCACCAGGCTAGCGCGTATTGCGACAGGGCGGCGCCCTTGGCTTGCGCCAGCGCGGTAACCCCCTCGATAACATCGAAAGCCTGTTGCGTCCAGCGGCGCTGCAGTAGAGGATTCTTATCAGAGTCAGCGAAGCGGGTATCTGCCGGCGGCGGCGAGTTACGGGTGTACTTGCCTGTCAGGAGACCGCCGGCTAACGGGCTCCAGGGGATAATCGCCGTACCGTAGGTGCGCGCCATTGGCAGCAGTTCTCGCTCGACGCGGCGATCCAGCAGGTTGTAGGGCGGTTGTTCGCACACAAACCGATTCAATCCAAGCTCCTCTGACATCCAGAACGACTCAATGAGTTGCCATGCCGCGTAGGTGGTTGTGCCGATGTAGCGTACTTTTCCTGCACGGATAAGATCGTCCAGTGCGCGCAGCGTTTCGTCGATGGGTATGTCCGATTGCGGGCGATGGATCTGGTAGAGATCGATGTAGTCCGTCTGCAGCCGGCGCAGGCTGGCCTCGCACTGCTCGATGATATGGCGGCGGCTGTTGCCTTCCATGTTGGGGTCGTCATCTGCCATCGTGCCGTGTACTTTGGTGGCCAGCACGATGCGTTGGCGCTTGCCATTGCGTTTCAGCGCTTCGCCAGTCACTTCCTCGCTGCGCCCGCGGCTGTACACATTGGCCGTGTCCAGGAAGTTGATACCAGCGTCGATGGCGCGGTCGATGATGGCATGGCTGTCATCGGGTTCAGTCCTCCCGCCAAACATCATGCATCCCAGGCATAATGCGCTTACCTTGACACCTGTACGACCTAAAGACCGATATTCCATGTTTATCCTCCGTCATAATTCGGCTCAACTCACGCGGTGTGTTCGGTTACAGTGAGTCGTCTATGTGGTTGAACGCTTTGATCGCGTGCGCAAGCAATGAGATAGTAGAGTTATTTTAACAACAACTCGATGACCGGCACAACGATATCGGGTTTGCGAACCGGCAATTCCAGGATCACTGTATCGGCCGGAACTGGCTGCGCAACGGCTTCGTAGTTGTAATCCCGCAGGGCAGACTTTATCGCGACCTGGCTGCCGTCGTGCAGCAATTGCGCATATGCGATCTTGTCCGCCATTCCGTCGAGGTAAATGTGTTGGCTCATGTCCAGAAATAGTGCTGGGTCACGATGGTCGAGATGAACTCAGGCGTGACGCGCTTCAGGTTGATTGAGAATTCACAGATGGCGATGTAGCCAGACAGGTACCGTTTATGAACACCGCGC
>JAMCQN010000037.1 GCA_023382055.1 Chloroflexota bacterium | reverse complement strand
CGCTTTGCCTTGGGGGCAATCTTCGTCTATCAGATGGCGTTGCTTTATCGTTTCGAGCATGGTTTGAGTCTCAACATCGGCCTCAAAGCGTTTATGCAGGCGGTCTGATGAATTGTGACCAAGCCTCGTCTAAACCGCCGGCGCGCCTAAAATCAGTCCAACACAACACAACCACAAGGAAATCGACATGAACACAAGCAACCAGGCCGAATCGCCAGCCTACCTGAACCCGGATTTGCCAATCGAAACGCGCGTGAACGACCTCATCGCGCGCATGACGACCGACGAGAAGATCAGCCAGATGACCAGCGCGACGACGGGCATCCCGCGCCTGGGCATCCCGGCCTATAACTACTGGAATGAGGCGCTGCATGGCGTCGCGCGCGCCGGGCGCGCCACGGTGTTCCCGCAGGCCATCGGCATGGCGGCCACCTGGGACGTGGCGCTCATCCGGCGTATAGCGTCAGCCATCGGCGACGAGGCGCGCGCCAAGCATCACGAGGCCATGCGGCGCTTCGGCAATTCGACTATCTCGCGCGGCCTGACGTTCTGGTCGCCCAACATCAACATCTTCCGCGACCCGCGCTGGGGGCGCGGACAGGAGACGTGGGGCGAAGATCCCTGCCTCACCGGCGAGACGGGCGCGGCGTTCGTGCGCGGGTTGCAGGGCGACCACCCCCGCTATTTGAGGGCGTCCGCGTGCGCCAAGCATTACGCGGTGCACAGCGGCCCGGAGAAGGACCGCCACGTCTTTGACGCGAAGGTGTCGCAGCACGACCTGGTCGACACCTACCTGCCGGCTTTCAAAAAGCTGGTGACCGAGGCGAAGGTCGAGGCCGTCATGGGCGCGTACAACCGCGTGAACGGCGAACCGGCCTGCGCCAGCCAGGCGCTGCTGGTCGATGTGCTGCGCGGGCAGTGGGGGTTCAAGGGTCACGTCGTGTCGGACTGCGGCGCGCTGAGCGATATCCACACCGGCCACAAGCTCACGCGCGACGCCGCTGAGAGCGCTGCGCTGGCGCTGAAGGCAGGCTGCGATATTGCCTGTGGCGCGACGTATGACAAACTCGGCGATGCGCTGGCGCGCGGGCTGATTGAAGAAGCCGACATCGACCGCGCGCTGGCGCGCACACTGGCTACGCGCTTCAAGCTGGGCATGTTCGACCCTCCCGAACTGGTGCCGTATGCCTCCATCCCCATGAGCGTGGTCAACAGCCCGGAGCACCGCGCGCTGGCGTTGCAGGCCGCCGGCGAATCGATCGTGCTGCTGAAGAACAAGGACAACATCCTGCCCATCGGCGATAAGACCGGCTCCATCGTAGTGACCGGCCCAACCGCCGCCAACACCGAGGTGCTGCTGGGCAACTACTACGGCCTGAGCGACCACCTCACGACCATCGTCGAAGGCATCGTCGGGCGCGTGCCGGAGAGTATGGCCATCGAGTATCGCCCCGGTTGCACGCTGGACGCGCCCAACCGCAACGACATGGACTGGACCTACGATATCGTCGGCGGCGCCGATATCACTATCGCCTGCGTCGGCCTGTCGCCGTTCCTGGAGAGCGAGGAAGGCGACGCCATCCTGTCGGTCGAGAATGGCGATCGCTCGCAACTTGGCCTGCCCGCCACGCAAGTCGCCTTCGTCAAGCGGCTGGTGAAGAGCGGCGCGAAGGTGGTGCTGGTAGTGACCGGCGGAAGCCCGGTGGATCTGAGCGAACTGGCTGAACTGGCGCAGGCGGTGCTGTTTGTGTGGTACCCCGGCCAGGAAGGGGGCGACGCCGTGGCCGACGTGCTGTTTGGTCAGCGCGCGCCGTCGGGCAAGCTGCCGTTGACCTTCCCTAAATCCGCCGAGCAACTCCCGCCGTTCGACGACTACAGCATGGCCGGGCGCACCTACCGCTACGCGACGGCGGAGCCGCTCTACCCCTTCGGCTTCGGCCTCAGCACCACGACCTTCAGCTACAGCAACCTGACACTGGATAAAGATTCGCTGCAGGCCGGCGAGGGGTTGACTTGCCGGTTTACACTCACCAACATGGGCGCAATCGCCGCGGATGAGGTGGCGCAGTGCTACATCACCTGCCCGAATGTCTCCGGCCTCGCGCCGCTGCACAGCCTGGCAAGCTTCCAGCGCGTGCGCCTGCAGCCGGGCGAGAGCAGGATGGTCAAGTTCGCCCTCACGCCGGTGATGCTGTCTGTCGTCGACGGAAACGGCCGCCTGAAGCAGGAGCCGGGTGAATACCGCGTGTCCATCGGCGGGTGCTCGCCAGGCGCGCGCGGGCTGGCGTTGGGCGCGCCGCAACCGGTAACGGCGACGTTCAGGGTATAAAAGGACCTGACAGGTCTTCCGTATAATATGCTTGAGAGTGATGTCAACAAAGAGAAACGCGCTCGCTGCGCTGCTGTGCGGGGCAATGGTTCTGGTTACATGGGTGGCGCACGTTCCGGCGGCGGCGCAAACCCTCGCAGAGGCGCTGCCGCCCGCCGCCGCCAGGCCGCTCTTTTACGGCACTTCGCGTTATATGTCCACCACCGACCCTGTGGCGCTCAAGCGCCTGGGTTGCCAGCAGGGCCGGGCCACCCCGGGCGGAGCAGTGGCGCTGGTTATCCTCGATTTCGGCCAGCCCTGGTATAACGGCGACACCGGCCAGTTCGGCACGCTGATCTTTACCAGCCACGTATTCCGGGCCACCGGCGATATCGAGGCCGCCGCCGAGACGTTCCTCAACGCCTTTTACCTGTGCTCGCCGGCCAATGCCTACCTGCGGCTGGTGGTCGGCACCAGCAATTTCGGGAGAGGGTTAACGCGCACGCACGGCGCGGCCTGGGCGCAGATGATCAACAATATCACGGCGTGGATGAATGCACCGCCCAGCATCGCCAGCAAGGTCAGCGTGCGCGGCGGCAGCGACATGGAACCCGATTTCGGGAGCGCCGCCAATACGCGGGCATGGGTGGACGGTTACGCCGCGACGTATAGGAGCACCGCCTACCTCTATAACTATGGGGCGTGCTCGGGTTGCGCCTACCAGCGCTGCCCGACCTGCCAGCCTATCAACGGATGGTCAACCGAGGACATCTGGTATGTGTCCTATGGCGCGCCGCCCGCCTGGCCCGTCCCGGAGATTTACCTGACCAACGGCATCCATGCCGACCAGTGGTACCGCATCAGCCTGCATGGATATTCCAAACACGCCAGCGCAATCGAGTTCAAGGGCGCGCTGACACAATGGCAGGCCTGCCAGACGCATGGGCCGTGCCCGTCGCTGGATAACAAGCCTGATGCAGGTTTTAGCCAGCTCTTCAACGCGCTGAACGCCGACCCGCGCACGAGGCAGAACCCCGGCTGGGCGACCGATATCGGTTATGAGAATTAGGGGGAGTCTGTGGCTGGCGTATGGCGGCGCTGCTGCAAAACAAGCACTGGATGTCGAGGCTTTAACCGGTTTCCGACCCAGCTAAACCTTCAGCATCCAGCGCAACCGGTGAAAATGCGTGCCGGCGTCATCATGGATTTCCGCTTTCGCGGAAACGACGCACGGTGATTCGTCGGGTGCATTCGCTAGCGGGGGCAAGCGACCCGCCAAAGATGATCGAAGGCGTTGGACATGAGAGCGGCGCGCAAGGGTAGGAGATTCTCCAATCCGCGGCGAGACCAACGCATGCCTGCGGCAGAGATACGTT
>JAMCQN010000110.1 GCA_023382055.1 Chloroflexota bacterium | reverse complement strand
GAAACCGCAGGCTGGCAAAGGCAAAACGCGCTCAAAGCGCGTTCATTGACGGCGCGGTCGTCGCTATGCCAAAACCGGATTCATCCGGTGGCTGGCTGGCTTTGGAAAAACCGTAGCCACACCCGCATCTGCCTTAGCGATTCATCCGACGAATGATTGATATGCTCAGCACCCCGTCCCCAGGGCGTGGTCGCAGCAGGAGACGCCCCGAGACGGATTCTATTGGCGGATCCCATTCGGTCATCGATGATCGCGCATAGACTCCCGGAATCCCGGAGATTCCGGGAGTCAGGGGTTCCGGAATTATGGAACTCAGGCGATAACCGTCGCCAGACGGCGAGTCTACGCAAGGTTATCGCTACCGAGTGGGAAAAACACGACGCCGATGCCAGCCCTGATAATCAGGAAGCGGGGCTGCGCCGGGTCCACCTCTATCTTGCGGCGCACGCGGTAGATCAGTTCGTGCAGGCTGTCCTTATCGCGCGCTACTCCCCATACCGCGTTGATTGTCGCATCGTAGTCGCAGACATCGCCAGGATGGCGAGCCAGAAATTTCAACAACCTGTATTCAGTGCGAGATAAATTAGCAGGCAGTATCTCGCCATCACGCCAGACTGCTGCACTCGGGCTGATCCAGATACCGTTACCGGGCGGCGGTGTCTCATGTGTTGACTTGTGCGGTACTGCGCCGGCGATCGTCGGCTCATATACCGTCGACTCAGTCGTAGCGTTCATCTCGCTGAAGGCGTAGTCAAACGTTCGGCCAATCTGTATACGGTCGCCGGGATGCAGCAGCACACGCTGTCCGTGGATCATATCGCCGTTTAGAAGCGTTCCATTCCGGCTGCAATCTTCCAGATACCAGCGGCCCATTTCCATGATCAGCCGGGCATGCTCGCGCGAAACCTGTGCATCGTCAGGAGAAACGTTGATATCATGCTCCCCCGACACCCCACGACCAACCAGGGTGCAGGAAGTCTTCAGTATTATTACGTTATTACCGGCTCCACGCAGCACTGCGGTCTGTGAAGGTGATAATGTATCGCGCATGGCACTCATGCTGCTATTTTACTATAGGAATCGTAGAGACAACGCGCAGCGAATGCACAGATGAGAACGACGCAGATACCGGCTCTAATCCACCTCTAAGAAGCACGCCTGCAGACTGCGCTGCATAACAGTTAGCGCGCCGTGGCGCCAAAGCTGGCCGGTTCCGGGGTGGCGCGCCGGCGAATCATTCCGCGCAGCGTTACCGCAAGGTCCGGAGCGATCATGCTGACCAGCATCAGTACGCATCCCAGCGTTGCCAGCGGTGTAAAAACCTCACCAAACAGCGCAACGCTGGCGACTGCTCCCCATACTGGCTCGGTGCAGAGAATCAGCGCGGCATGAGAGGTTGGCGTGTGGCGCTGCGCCCAGGATTGCACGACGAGCGCAAGCGCTGTGCCGAGGATGCCTGTAAATACTGCCGCCCCCAGTGTATCAGCCGGCAGCATCGGTATCGGTCTATCGGTAGCGACGGCGAACACAGCCGCAGCGCCAAAGCAGGCCAGAGCCTGTAAGGTTGCCATGGGCTTCGGATCCAGGTCCCTGGGGAAAAAGCCCACCATCACGATCTGCGCAGCGAACGCGACGGCGCACAACACGACCAGGCCATCGCCCAGGGTGAAGCTGAAGGTCAGATCGCGCCAGAACAGGAACATCAAGCCTGCAACCGAGAGCGCAATCGCGATCCACATCATACGGGTAATTTTTCCACGACCGATCATCGCCAGCATCAATGGAACCAGCGCGCCATAAAGACCGGTGATGAATGCGGCTCGGCCGGGGGCTATGGAATGGAGTCCATAGGTCTGCAGGGCGAAACCGGCGAAGTTCATCAGACCGGTAACCAGACCCCAGATGATCCATTTGGGCGGGATTGCGAGCAGAGAGCGCCAGGTCAGTAAGACCAGGGCGGCCGACGCTACGGCGAAACGCACAGCCAGAAACGAAAATACGGGGAAGGTTTCGACAGCGCCTTTGACCATCGGGAACGTAGCGCCCCAGATGATCGCTATCATCAGCATTGACCCGTCCGCGAATATCGCCTTTTTAACCATTGTGAACAATCCCGACGCAGCGCCACGAAAACCGCAAAAGCCGGATGTGCCAAACGCACATCCGGCTCTCAACCTGGAGATCGTGAATTCCCCGAAAACGGAAAAAGCCGGAACGCCATATGGCGCCCGGCTCTCGACTTGGAGAATTAATTTATGAAATTGCGCTGATTATACACCGCTGTGCTCGAATGAAAATGCGATTAGCCAATCGACTGCGATGCGAGTAACATTAGTGGATACGCTGTCATGAACCTGGTATTCATTGCGCCATTTGCTTACTGGCCCAAAGCCACGGTCAGCGCACGCATGCAACCGATGGCTACTTCCCTGGTGCGGCATGGTCATAATGTGTGGGTACTGATTCCCCCCTATGACAATGTCAGCGAGAGCGGTAAACACTGGGTACAGCAGGGCGTCAGACTTGAGAATCAGCGCGTGCGAACCGGCTGGCCGGCCTTTTTATTGCAGGCAAACCTGGCATTGCAGATCGCGCGGCGCGTTCGCCAGCTCAATCCCGATCTGATCCACGTCTTCAAGCCCGTAGGACCGGGCGCGCTCGCGATGTCTCTGCTTTATGCGGTCAACGAGCGCCGGTTCGTCGTGGACAATGATGACTGGGAAGGCCGCGGTGGCTGGCTTGACAGCAACCCCTACCCGCCCGTGCAACAACGGTTCATGGCCTGGCAGGAGCGCTGGTGCATCCAGCATGCCCGCGCCGTCACGTGCGCCAGCGACACCCTCAGCGCGCGCAGCGTATCCCTGATGACCAGACCGGTTCCTGTGAAGGTATTGCCGAATGGGGCCGATTCCTCGCTACGCCAGCAGGTTACACAGGCCGTTGCACGGCGCGCTGAGTTGCGCCGTCAGTTCGGGTGGGAGATCAATGAAGTCGCGATTTACACGGGCACGGTGCCGGCCGTTCACGATCTTGACATCGCCGTGCAGGCTGTGGCACGTCTATCAAAAACACGGCCCTATCTGAAGCTGGTCATCATCGCATCCGGTGATGGTTTGCCATCCCTGCAGCAAATCATTCACGAAGCTGGAATCGAGGGCATTTGCGAGATACACCCCTTCATGCCGCACGCGCGACTGGTTGAGCGTCTCGTCGCCGCGGATATAGCGCTTTATCCTTATCGTGATACCAATATCAATCGCGCCAAGTGCTCCGGGAAAGTCGTGGACTATATGGCGGCTGGCCTGCCGATGGTCGTCAGCGATGTCGGGATGAATCGCACCTATATCGAGGATGGCCGCAGCGGCATGCTGACTGAGCCGGGCAACCCGGATGCGTTTTCTCAGGCTATGTTGCGCTTGCTCGACGAACCGTCTTTCGCTGCGCAACTGGGCGCCAGCGCCCAACAGCGGTTATGGCAGCACTTCAACTGGGATGACCGTGGCAGTGAATTACTGGAGATCTACGCTGGCCTACACTCATCATTGGCGCGGCCTGCTAGTACTACTTTGTCTCATTTGCGTTGAACGAACAGCTGTCTGACAGCAGCAGCGAACAACGCCTCAACAATCCGCCGGTGCACCGACGGCAGCGACTTGCGACGCCGGTCCCGCCGGGGGGGAAAGGGC
>JAMCQN010000152.1 GCA_023382055.1 Chloroflexota bacterium | reverse complement strand
CGGCAAGGCGAAGACGTGAAACGATACCGGCACGACTATTCAGGTCATCTGTATGAGAAACCCCGCAATCCGCTGGACTGCGGGGTTTTTATTTCCCGGCGTCCGGATCATGGTCACGGGACGCTGCGCTGGAAAATCAGGAAGGGGCCATTCTCGCCGACGTAATGGTAATGGCTCTCGACGTAATTATGAATAGCCGGCATGGACTTCCACAGGCTGATGAAGTCCGCGCCCGGCCAGGGGAAGTCGGGTCGCGTGAGCACGAAGATTCGCGCGCGGTTGCGCGTGAGGTCGTCGAGGAATTGCCGCTCGAATTCCGCCCGCAGCGCGGCGCTGCCCGATTCCTGCGCCCAGCGCAGATAGGGAAAGCGCGTCCCGTTGGGGCGCTGCGTCAAGGCATATACAGCCGGCACATCGCTGAAGATCACGATGTGGTCGCGCGGGGCCGTGCGCTGAACCAGTTCCGCCGCCAGCAGCGAATACGGCGCCAGCCGGGACTCCTGATACAGCACTGCAGCGGTCTTCCCCTGAATCACCACGTTGTTGTAAGCATCCGCCGCCCATGGGACCATCGTCGCCGCCGTGCCGATCACGGCGGCAGCCAGCAGAAGATAAGCGAAGAGGGATTGGAGCTTCGAAAGCAGAGATTGGGAAGCGGGGATTGGGGATTGAGCATCCGCCGACCGCGAATCTCTCCCCTCTGTTCCCTTCTCAGCGACCGCCGATGCGGCGAGCAGCGCCATGGCCGGCAGAATGATCAGGAAGTGATAGCGGTAGAAATGCCCCTGCCACAGGCTGATGGCAATGCCCGCGGCAAAGTAGCCCAGCCCGTAGAGCGCTGCCGCGCGCGCATGGCGCCGCCACATTTTGTAATCGGTAACGAAGCCGTTCAGCGCGAAGATGAACGGATAGCCGCGCCCCAGGATGGAGAGCTGCGCCACCGTGTCTTTAAAGCCCGCGGTGGGCGTGTTGCCGCCGGCGACGAAGGCGACAATTTCTTCCCGGTATGTCGTGCGCAGCCAGACCAGCCGGTCTGCCAGCGAGACGTTGTTGAAGGTCGCCACGTCGTAAGCAATCTGAGACCGCAGGCTGTCGATGCTGCCGCTGAGGGCGAACAGCGCCAGGCCGAACAGCAATACCGCCAGTCCGCCCAGCAGAAAAGGCGGAAGCGATTGGAGAGCAGCGATTGGAGATCGCGCGGCCGTCTTCGTCCGGCGGCGTTGTACGGTCTGCGCCAGGATCAGGCCTGCAGGAACCAGCCCGACCAGCACGAAGGGGTATTTGAACCAGAACAGCGCGCCGACGCATGCGCCGCTGATCGCCAGCCAAATGAATTGAGATTGGTGATTAGAGATTGGAGATTGGAGATTAAAGATTGGAGATTTAGTGTTGGTCTCCTCATCGTCATCATCAGGTTTGCCATCAACGACAATGTCGGTACTGTCGTCATCGACTTCGTCATCCTGATCCGTTCGATGGGCGTACCATGCTGTTTGTCCCCCGCCCTCTTGCCTCTTGCCTCTTGTGTCTAGCTCCTGGTCTTCGGCCTCCGACCGCTGACCTCTACCCTCCATGTCCAATCTCCAATCTCTAATCTCTAATCTCCGTTCTCTGTTCTCTCCAACCGCCATCCACCCGGCATATAGCGCCAGCACAAAGAACAGGTTGGCAAAGCCTTCCGCCTGCGCCGTCGCCCAGTAGTTGATGCCGGCGTACATGAGCCAGTACAGCACGGCAGCCGCCACAGCCGCGCGAATTCCGAACAGGCGGCGCACCAGCGACGCCAGCAGCAGCGCCGTCAACGCCTGCCACGCCAGGTCGAAGACATGTATCGCCACGGGCGACGGTGATATTGCCAGCGGGATGGCGTAGGCCAGCGCGGTCGCCGGGCCGCGCACCTCGAAGCAGTCGCGGTACAGCGCCCCCCCGCGGCGCAGCACATCCGCGCACGCCGCGAAGGCGCCCTGATCGAACCACAACGGATACCACAACTGCGGCATGGCCAGCGCCAGCAGTCCTGCAACGGCCACGACGACCGCGACAGCCGCAACCAGACGGCGGATGGGTTTGCTCATGATTTTCGCCTGTACAGCAGAAATGGGCCGTTCTCGCCCTCGTAGGCGTAATGGCTTTCGACATAGCTGTAAATCGCGCCGGTCGCCTTGTAATCCGGGATATAGTCGTTGTTCGGCCAGGGGAAGTTGGCCTTGGTCAAAATAAAGTAGACCGGTCGGTTGCGCTGCAATCCGTCAAGATACTGGCCGGTGAACAACGGATAAGTGACGGCCGCACGTTTGCGCAGCCACAAATTGACGAAAGAGAAACGCGTGGCGTTGCGGCGCCCCGCCAGCGTATAAACCCACGGCGCGTCGCCGAAGATGGCGATGCTGTCGTCCGGGCCAGTGTGAGCGTCGATGTATTCCGCGACCGGCACATTGGGCGCTACATCGCTCTCCCGGTATATGCTGCGCGGGCTTTTGTGCAGCAGCACCACATTCTCGACCATATCGCCCACCCACGGCAGCATACGCACTGCCAGCAGCGCAATCGCCAGGCCGGCCAGCGCCGCCGGCGCAGCGCTCAGCCAGCGTTTCACCGCGCGCTCCTCGCCGATCAGGTCAAACTTCGCCGCACTGGCAGCCAGCACAAATGCGGGGATCATGATGGTGTAGTGATACTGGATGTAGTTGGCCTGCCATATCACCACCGCCGCGGCCGCCAGAAAATGCGCCAGCAGGTAAGCGTACAGGACAGGCGTGCGTTTCAAGCGTTGCCATGCGCCCAGGACCGCCAGAATCAGCAATACCGGGAACCCTCCGCCCAGGATAATCCACTGCGGTACGGTCGCCTTGAAGTTACCCGTGACATCGGCGCCGTTATTGAAGAAACGCGCCATCTCGCCCGCGATTTCCAGCGGGGTGCGCGGCGGCCCCAATGGAAAGGCCGCCAGCAGAAACTGGAACTGCGATACGAGCGCCGGCAGGGCATTATTCAGCGTGAAATAGAGCAACCCCAGCCCGGCAACGCCTAGCGATATCAGCCCGAACAGGAAGCCGTCGCCCAGCGCAGGCCGCCACGAGTGCGCCCGCAGCCGCACGTGCAGCAACAGCACCAGCGCGAGTGCCATGGCAATAAGCGCAAAGACATATTTGAACCAGAAGGCGATACCGATGCACACCCCGCCGACTGCCAGCCAGAAGATGGGATTGGAGATTAGAGATTGGACGCGAAGCGTGGAGATTGGAGATTGGAGACTTAACCTTCGACTTCCAATTTCTGACGTCCGACCTCCGAACTCTCCCCACTTGCCACTTGCCTCTGGCTTCTCCCCTCTAACCTCTAACCTCTGACTTCTTTCCTCTTGCCTCTTGCCTCGCGCATCTAGCTTCTGATCTCCAATCTCTACGCTTCGCGTCCGATCTCTCTCTTCCCCCGCCCGCCAGACAGCGAACAGCGCGACGACCAGGAACAGGTTCGCAAACGTCTCGGCCTGATCCATCGACCAGTAGTTGATGCCCGCATAGGCCAGCCAGTAGAAGACAGCCGCCGGCCAGGCCGCGCGCGCGCCAAACAGCCGCCCGGCGATCTGGCCGATGACGGCTGCCGTGAGCGCCGTCCACAGCAGCGTAAAGGCGTGAATCGCCATTGGCTCACGAGTGAGCAGCATGGGGATGGCGTACATCACCATCACGCCGGGCTGCTTGGTCTCAAAGCAGTCCTGGATGGGCACACCGCC
>JAMCQN010000047.1 GCA_023382055.1 Chloroflexota bacterium | reverse complement strand
CCGACCCGACCAACCTTGCGGATGGGCGCGTCGCCGGTCAGGTTGCCCAGATGGACGCTGCCTTTATCGCCGCGTACAAAGGGGAAATTGCCCAGCGACATCCAGCCCTGCGTGGCGTCGTGCTGTGAGCGCCGCACCAGGCTCATGCCCTCGGCATGCGTGACGCGGTAGGTTGCGGTGTGTGATGCACTGTCATCGGTATCGGCGATCGGCATCCACGCCAGCACTTCCCATACGCCGTCATACGGCAGTTGCGGGCTCCAGCGCGCCCAGCCGGTATCATCCGTGGGGCCAAGGTTGGTCGGGTCGGTGGTCTGCAGCCAGCGCGCATCGCCGGATATCCCGGTACCCGGCGAGTCCTGCCAGTCGCCCTGCGCCGTAAAGCCGCTGTCCTGCGTGCCCACGGCGACTTCGTAGGTGATCGCCGGCTGCGCGGGCGCGGCCCTGACGTTAGGGCTGCCGATCGCGCCGGGGGTAACCGTCACGATCCCGAAGCCCTTATAGCCCACGTCCCACTGCAGGTTCATGTCGAGTTTCTTCCACAGGTTGGGGCGCACGATCATGATCTGCCGGCCGCCCGTCGTGTCGTAGCCGACAATCGTGGCGGCGTGGCTGCCCCAGGGCGATTCGGCAAATGAGCCGATGATGGGGCGGCCGGCGTCGATCTCCGCGACGACCTGATCGAATGACGGCGAGGGGACGGCCTGCAGCGTGAAGGCGTAGCCGTGCTCCCTGATGTACTGCGTCAGCCCGGTTGCGACGTCGAAGGCGTCGTATCCCACATCGCTGGGTTTACCGCCGTCGCCGTTGCCGTAACACAGCATGTTGGGAAACAACTGGCGCAACCGCGCCAGAATGCCGTTCTCATCGCCGTTCCACAGGTTGGGGTAACCTTTCTCCGACCAGTACTTCATGATGCTGGCCGATGCGACGGTGAAGCAGCCGGGCCAGCAGCCGCTGGTGCTGCACGAGCAATTCCAGATGGTGCTGTTGGTCGGGATGATGTCGTCGGGCACTCCGCTGAGCATCACCCGCGCGTTCTGCGTGCTCTGCGAATGCGACATGCTGCCAACCAGATGGTACAGGCTGCCCAGGTTCGTGACGTCGTAAGAGGCATAAGCAGCAGGGATAGGAACCGACGTGATGGCGATAACCACCAGACCCAACAGGATACGGCAAATCGTGCGGCCCCACTGCATGATTGAGCACATTATAGAGCGACAAGCAACTTGACAAACAACTCCGAGTTCGGGCCGAACTTCGTTCGGCTTGAGAACTCGGAGTTTGAAGAGGAGTTGGTGAACTGAGGTATTCTTGGTGGCCTGTCATGACGGAGACGATACAGTTATCGCTTTACGACGAGTTGCATTACGCGATTTCGCTGACCAACGGCCGCCAGTACGAACTCGGCTACGGCGAGGTTATCGAGATCTATCACGCCGGCAAGTGGCAGCGCGCGCGCCTGCCCGATGGACATCCCGGCGTCTCGTGGTTGGGTGGCGGGCTGGGACAATCGCCGGAGTGATAGGAGAAGTCAGACGTCGAGCAACTGCTCCACTTCCGCCGCGCTGATCACGCGCGTGCGTTGTATGGCCCGCCGGCGCAACAGCATGCGCGGGA
This sequence comes from Chloroflexota bacterium, assembly GCA_023382055.1. Taxonomy (GTDB): domain Bacteria; phylum Chloroflexota; class Anaerolineae; order J036; family Brachytrichaceae; genus CAIXPS01. The sequence goes on along the minus strand of JAMCQN010000047.1, from coordinate 2,122 downwards.
TGCCCAGCAATCCGGCCAGTTGCCCTTTCAACCGCATGCGCGCGGCTTTGCCCCGCCATGCTTGCAAGGCGCTTGAGGTTATGCCTAATTGGGACTTGAGTATCGCCCAGCCGTGCTTGCGCCAGACTTGCCCCGGCACGTCCTTCACCAGCAGCCAGATGAAGTTGCGGCCATCGTAATAGCTGTTCAATATGCCGCCGCCGGTCGCACTGATCTTGTGGTTCACGATGGCGTTATGGGCAAAAGCGCATTTGTAACCCGCCAGTTGGGCCCGCCACGACAGGTCTACATCCTCACAGGAGAACTCAAACGTCTCATCCAGCAGTCCGACCTTATCGAGCATGTCACGCCGGTAGACCGACGCAGCTCCGCATGCGCCGAAGACATACTCGCTGTCGAATTGCCCCTCGTCCAACTGCCACACGCCGCGGTTGCCCGGCACGCCGCGCACGCTGTAGAAGTCGCCGGCGGAGTGCAGCTTGTCGCGCTGGTCGAACAGGCGCAGCTTGCTGGCGACAAAGCCGGCGTCGGCGTGGGAGCGGAATGTGGCGGCGACATTGGACAGCCAGTTTTCGTCGGCTTCGGTGTCGTTGTTCAGCAAGGCCACGAACTCGCCGCGCGAGGCGCGGATGCCTACGTTGCACGCGCCGGCGAAGCGCCGATTCTGCGCCAGCCGGATCAACTTCACTTCGGGGTAATCGCGTTCAACCAGTTCGCTCGTATTATCGCTGGAGGCATTGTCCACCAGGATAATTTCATAGGGGTGCAGCGTCTGGCGGCGCAACGCGTTGAAACAGACCGGCAAATGTTGCGCGCCATTCCAGGTCGGAATGACGATGGATATCAGGGCGGTCGGCTGGGTTGCGGTTGCGCCGACGTTAGGCGATACCGGGCTGGTCACGGATGGTATTGGTTGCATATGGGTGGCCGGCGGATGCAGGCTCAGTGGTGTCATTATAATTCGCTAGCGGAACGCAATAGCAGAACTGGTGTTTTAAGTATGAAGCAGACTGAACGCAGCGAGGTCAACGAGGCGCCCGGCAACGGCGAGGATCATCCGTCGGAGCAGGATGTACGCCGGGACGAAGACGATCAGACCCTGGCGCGCTTCGCCGGGGAAGATCAGTCTGCGTTCGGTGAGCTGTACGAACGGCATGTGACGGCGATTTATCGCTATGTCTATTATCGGGTCGGCAATAACGAGGACGCGGAGGATCTGACGGCGCGCGTGTTCATGCGCGCGATGAAACACGTTCACCATTATGATGATCGCGGCGTACCGTTTACGGCCTGGCTGTATCGCATCGCCCACAACGTGGTGGCGAACTACCATCGCGACAACAGCCGCCACCCGTCCATTCCGTTGGATGAAGTGGAGTTGCACGGCGCGCACTCCGACGATGCGGACGCGCTGATCGACGGGCAGCGCGAGCGCAGGCGCCTCCTGCGCGCCATCCGCGCGCTGTCGGAGGATCGCCAGCAACTGGTCGTGCTGAAGTTCGTCGAGCAATTGCAGAATTCCGAAATAGGCCAGATCATGAATCGCAGCGAGGGCGCCATCAAGTCGCTATACCATCGCACACTGGTGCAGTTGCGCGAGATATTGGATAAACTTGAATGAGATCAAAACTGACCGAGGAAGACATGACCTGGCTGGAAGGCCGTTTGAGCGCCGCGATGGCGCCGGTTGAACCGCGCGCCGAATTCATCCACAATGCCAAACAGGCGATATTGAACACGCGCTGTGAGGTTGACGACAACCCCCGCGCGCGCCTGACGCCGGCGCTGTCGGTGGCCATGCTCGGTCTGGGTCTGGCGTTGTTGATCGCCGCAATCGTGCGCCGGCGCTGGCTGTGAAGACCAGAGATTAGAGATTAGAGATTTGGGATTGGTATCGTGCAAAGCTGCGATGATCGGGCCGTACGTCCTAATATCATCGCGTAGGGGCAGACCGATGTGTCTGCCTCGCACAGAAATGGGCTGGCACACAGGCCAGCCCCTACGCCTTGATATCTTCACGTACGGGCAGACCGGTGTGTCTGTCTCGCACAGAAAAGGGCTGGCGCACAGGCCAGCCCCTACACCTTGATATCTTCACGTACGGGCAGACCGGTGTGTCTGT
>JAMCQN010000091.1 GCA_023382055.1 Chloroflexota bacterium | reverse complement strand
CTCGCCGATGCCGGCCTGCTCGACCGCGCTGACCAGAATCACGTCCACGCCGTCGTCGTCCAGCGCGCGCAGCCCGGCATACAGGTTGCGCGCGGCGTCGGCCAGGTCTTTGCCCAGTACGAACTGCGGCTCCAGCCCGGCGCATGCATCGCGTTGACCCGCCATCACCAGCAGACCGGGGCGCAGCCCGCGTGCGACGCATTCTGCATGCAGCGCCAGCAGATGGGGCGTATCGGACGCGACGCGCAACTCCGCCCGCGGCGCATAATGCTTGCTCAGCGTCCCCGGCGAACTTTGCGCCGCCCCATGCTCCCCTGCCCCTCCGCTCCCCTGCTCCAATGTTCCCAGCTTCCCGATCACTCGCTCGATGTCTTCGCGCCCCAACCCACCCGGACGCAGGATCACCGGTTGGTATGCCGTCAAGTCCACTACGGTGGATTCGACGCCGATAGGGGTCGGCCCGCCGTCAAGCAGCACATCGATGCGCCCGTCCAGGTCGTCCAGCACGTGCCGGGCGACGGTGGGGCTGACGTGGCCGAAACGGTTGGCGCTGGGCGCGGCAATCGGGACGCCGCTGCGCCGGATCAGCGCCAGCGCCACCGGATGCGCGGGCATGCGCACTGCCACGGTGTCCAGCCCGGCTGTGACGTTGAGCGGGATGCGCGACCCGCGCGGCAACACAAGCGTAAGCGGTCCCGGCCAGAAGCTGCCGATCAGCGCATTGGCGCGCAGGCGCTGCGCGATGCTGAGCGCGCCGATGATGCGCTGTCGCGCCAGTTCCTCCAGCACGAACGGGGCGCGGTTGCCGATGAGTTCGCGCAGGTTCAATGGACCGGCCATATCGTCGTCGGGTGGGGCGCAATGTACAATGAGAGGGTCATTGAGCGCGCGCTGTTTGGCCGCGTAGATCTTCGCGACCGCGTCGGCATCGGTCGCATTGGCGCCCAGGCCATACACCGTCTCCGTCGGGAACGCCACCAGCCCGCCCGCCCGGATGGTCTGTGCGGCATGTTCGACGGCCGTGGGATCGTCATCCAATTTGTATACAACTGTGACCAGATTTGGCATTACAATTAGAACATCTGTCCTATGAAGCTCGATAAGAAGTCTGCCGGGAAGAGCCCGCAAAAGAAAAAACCGAGGCAACCGACGCCGCGCCAGACGGAGCCGGCGCGCCCATTGCTCACCGCCGATCAATACATCGATCTGGTCGGCTATGTCTTGATTGCGCTGGCTGCCCTGACTATTTTAAGCGCACTTTCACCCGGCGGACAGGGTGACCTCACCCGGGGATGGCTGGATGCCCTCAAGCATGTCTTCGGCTGGGGCGTCTGGATGGCGCCCATCCTGATGGGGTTGATCGGCGTTTACCTCGTGCTGCGCCGTTTCGGCGACCGCTTCCTGCGCCTGGCGGCCGGGCGGATCGTCGGCGTCACGCTGGGCTATCTGGCGGCGCTGGCTACTCTGCAGATCCTGGGCATGGGACAGCAACCCATTGGGCAGGCACTGGCCGACAGCGGCATGGGTGGCGGGTATATCGGGCTGGCTGTGGTCAGCGCGCTGGTCAGCGCGCTGGGAAATATCGGCGCGGTGATCGTTTTGATCGTCCTGTGGGCAGTAGCGCTCATGCTGGCGGCCAGCGTTTCGGTGGCGCAGATCGTGGATGCCATTCAGCGTTACTCAGCCAGGCGGGCCGTCGCCGCCAACGACCGCCGTCACGATGGCGCCGGTCGCGATGTGATCGTGCCGCCCTACGACAACGACCGCGAAGGCGATGAACTCGTCATCAATGGGTTGCAACCCCGCCGCAACGGGCGCAAAGTCGTCCGCCCGAGCGAGACTGATAAAGACATTCCCGCTGCAGCGCCTGCATCTGTGCCTGCTGCCGCGAAAGCAGCGAATCTCAATCCATCCGACCGGCGCAAAGACGCGCCATTGAATCCGCCGACGACGGCGAGCGCGCAACGCATGCCGCCTCCGCGCATCATCGGCGGAAACGACCCACTCACCGCAAACGCGCCGTCCAGCGCGGCGCGACCGATCCCGGTCCCGCCGCAACAACCGACTATCTCATCGCGGCTGGAGATACAGCGCACCTGGGAACTGCCCAATGTGGAAGCCATCCTGGAGCCGGGCAACGACGCGGCGCTGAAAGAGGCGGACATCCGCAAGCGCGCCCAGGTCATTGAGGAAACGCTGAACGCCTTTGGCGTGCCGGGGCGCGTCGTCGAAGTCAACCGCGGTCCCACCATCACCCAGTTCGGCGTGGAGCCGGGTTTCATCGAGTTGAAGGGCGGCAAGCAGGTCAAGGTCAAAGTCAGCCGCATCGCCGGGCTGGCCGACGACCTGGCGCTGGCGCTGGCCGCGCCGCGCATCCGCATCGAAGCGCCGGTGCCGGGGCGCGCCATCGTGGGCGTGGAAGTCCCTAACGGCGAGACGTCGCTGGTATCGTTGCGCGATGTGATGGAATCCGACGAGTTTGCGCAACTGGCGAAGAAAACCCCGCTGCGCCTGGGGCTGGGGCAGGATGTCAGCGGCCACCCGGTCATCGCCGACCTGACCGCCATGCCGCACCTGCTGATCGCCGGCACGACCGGCTCCGGCAAGAGCGTGTGCGTCAACTCGATCATCGCGGCGCTGCTGTGCTACAACTCGCCCGAAGCCCTGCGTTTGCTGATGGTAGATCCCAAGCGCGTTGAACTGACCGGCTACAATGGCATCCCGCACCTGATCGCCCCGGTCGTGGTGGACCTTGAAAAGGTGACCGCCGTATTGACGTGGACGACGCGCGAGATGGAAAGCCGTTACCGCACCTTCGCTAAACATGGCGCGCGCAACATCGTGGATTTCAACCAGAAGGTGAGTGAGTTCAATGGCCCCGTCCGGCCGGACGATCTAAAGAAGCTGCCATACATCGTGGTATTGATCGACGAACTGGCCGACCTGATGATGCTGGCGCCGGACGAGACGGAAAAGACAATCTGCCGGCTGGCGCAGATGGCGCGCGCGACAGGCATCCACCTGATCATCGCCACGCAGCGACCCAGCGTGGACGTGGTGACCGGGTTGATCAAGGCCAACTTCCCGGCGCGCATCGCTTTCACCGTAGCGACCAGCGTGGACTCGCGCGTCATCCTCGACACGACCGGCGCGGAGAAATTGCTGGGGCGCGGCGACATGCTGGTGGTCACACCGGAGGCGAGTCTGCCGACGCGCGCGCAGGGGTGTTTCGTGTCCAATGAGGAAATCAATCGCATCGTGCGACACTGGCGCGCGCAGGTGGGCGGCGACAACGCCGGACGAGATCCCATCAGCGCCGCCATGACTGCCCCCTCCATCCCCATGACCGGCACCTTGGACGGCCAGGCGCATCCCGCACCGGTGGCCGATTTAACCGGCAACAACCCGCTGACGTGGGACGAGGCGCGCGCCTTGACGGAGGCCGCCAGCGAAACGAACAGCAACGGCGGCAGGGACGACAAATTGTTTCAGGATGCCGTTGCTACCGTGCGGCTGCAGGGCAAGGCGTCCATCTCGCTGCTGCAGCGCCGTTTGCGCATCGGCTACACGCGCGCCGCGCGGTTGATCGAGCAGATGGAGGAGCGCGGTATCGTGGGGCCGAACCTGCCCGGCGAACAGTTCCGCGAGGTGCTGAAGATGAGGGACGACGACCTGACGGTGGAATAGACGTTATAAGAAATAGCGATTAGACTGCCGGAATGCTTGAGTTCACGGTGCTGAAGAAGGATCGCCACAAGTTTCTGGCACTCACGGGTTTGACTCTCAAGGAATTCAACGAGTTGCTGCCACC
>JAMCQN010000076.1 GCA_023382055.1 Chloroflexota bacterium | reverse complement strand
CGGTTTGGTCGGTTCGGGCGTGCAGTCCGCCAGTTCGTACTTGCGCGCGATGACGATGCCGCGGTCAAGCGCTTTGGCCTCGTCCGCCGGCAGGTACACCTTCAGCCGCGCGGTGTAGTACATCCGGCCGGTGCCGGCGCCGCGCTCGAAGACCAGTTGGTTGGCCTGGTCTCGCAGCAGCTTCGAGACGGCTATCGATAGCTTGCTCGATTCGTTCAGCGTGGCTTTGCCGGCCTGGCCGTTCATCACCGCGTCGTTATTCAACGACACGCGCCAGGTGTAATCGGCGTCTTTTTCACCCACTGCCGCCGACCATTCCGACAGCGCCATGACCGACCAGGCGATCTCCTGGTTGCTCTGCCAGGTTTCTCCTTCGCGCGCCACCATAAGCCAGCGCACGACATTGCTGGTGAGCGCGCCATTGGGGTCGAGGCGCGCCAGCGCGTTCAGCGCCATGGCGGTGCTGCGGGTGTTGCTGCCGAACATGGCGTAATCCTGCGTCTTTTCCTGCCACATCACGCCCGTCGCCCCCGGAACAGCGTTGGATGTCAGGTCGGATAACAGCGTCTTCACGCGCGTGTCGCCCTTATTGACATCCTGCAGGGCCATTGCGAGCAGCGCCTTGCTGCCGTAGTTCAGGGCGTCGCGGCTTTCATACAGCGCGCCCAGCCGTCCGCTGTCATCCGCGCCCGATTCGGTCAGCGCGAACAGCATGAAGGCTTGTAGGTTTGCCAGTGAGGGTTGCTGGTCGACGGCGACCAACTGGTTGGTCAGATACTCTCTAGCGTGCGCCATAGCGTTGGCATCGACGCTGTAGCCGGCGGTTTGCGCGTGCGCCAGCGCCAGCAGGATGTACGCGGTCATGGCTTTGTCGGTGTTATCCGAGATCCACCAGCCCCATCCGCCGTCGCTGTGCTGGCTGCCCAGCAGGCGCTGGATCGAACGCGTGACCGTATTGGCGGTGCCTGCGTTCTGGGCCGCGATGCTCACCAGCAGGCGCGAGGCGGTGGTCTCCGCGCTCTCATACGGGTACTCCTGCAACGCCCTATCGCCGGTGTTGATGACGGATGCCAGCGCGGGATCAACTTCGATATCAAGCTGTCCCTGGCCGGTATCCAGGCGCGGGGGCAGCGCGATGATCTCCAGCTTCTTGCCGGCTTCGCTGACGTCGCCGGCAGTGGCGACCGCCTCGGGCGATGTGTAATGCAGAACCGGGATGCCCTGGTTCGGCGCAGTCGCCAGGCCGGGCTTGCTGCTGTCGCGCAGACCCAGCGAGCCGGTGTCTTTTACGGCGAAGGTCAGTTGCGCGGTGTCGGTATTCGCCGCCGTCACCTGCCAGTCAACGCGCGCGGAACCTTTGGCCTTCACAGTAACCTGCTGAGGCGCAGGGTTGGTAACCGTCACACCCTGGGCGTCGAGGCTGACCTCAGCCTGTACGTCGGAGTCGGTGTTGTTGTTGACGACCGCGCCCAGCGTCACCGCGTCGCCCACCACGAAGAAGCGCGGCGTGACGGGGCGCACGAGCAGCGGTTTGGTCGCCAGTACCTCGTACGAGGTCTGGCCGACTTTGCTGTCGGCGGTGATAGCGCGCGCGTCCAGCGTCCACGTCGTCAGGTTATCGGGCAGCGTCACCTGCACCTGCGCCTTGCCGTCCGGGCCGGTGTTTACTACCGCGTCCCACAGCGCCGTATCCTTGAAGTCCTGGCGCACGAACAGATCGTTCAGCGCGCCCGCCAGACCGCCGCCGCCGCCGCCCTTGGCGTTATCCGCGATGATCTTGGCGGTGATGCGGTCGACGTTGATATCCAGGCTATCCGAGGTGTGAACGCCTAACCCGCGCGCGCCGTAGAAGGCGTCCATGATCGGCTGGCTGTTCGGATCGGCCAGGCTCAGGATGGCTTTGTCCACTACCGCGAGCGATAGCTCGGCCTGCACCGGGTTGCCCTGGATATCCGTGACGCTGATGTCGTAGGTCGCTTTATCGCGCGGGGCGTAAGTGGCTTTGTCGCTTTTCACAGTGATGTTCAGCGCAAACTGGCTGGCATCGACGTTGAAGCCGATGTAGCCAAGCTTGTAGGCCGGCGTCGGGTTGTCCTGATCGACGCCCTTGACCAGCAGCACCGACACAAACGCGTTCGGCGCGAAGCTGGCGTCCACTGGAATCTCCAGGATATCGCTGTTCGTCTTGAGCTGGACGACCTTGCTCGACAGGAAGCGCCCGCGCTCGACGGTCAGCAGCGCCGTGACCGTGCCGCTATACGGCGACGGCACCAGCAGTTTGACGACGTCGCCGACTTTGTAGTCCTGCCTGTCGGTCTTCAGATCGATGCGGTCGTTATTGTTGACGCGCCACCCGACATAGCTCCCGCCGGACGAGACATAGATCGAATCCGCCGCCACCGGCGCGGAAGTCCCCTGGCCCTGCACTACGGCGCGGAACTCGCCCCCGCCTTTGGGGGTGAAGGCGTCCACTGTCTTACCATCAGCGCCTGTCTGGATGCTGGTGGTGGTGACGAGTGTATCGCTGGGTACCGAAGTGAACACGCCGGTACCGTCGCTGTCCTGCTCCTGGACGGTAAACCACTCGCGCTGATAGTAGGACACGCCGGCGGCCTTGTTCGGGATGGGCTGGCCTTGCCAGTCGACCGAGATGATGTCGAACCTGGCTTCCTTGCCCGCCGCGCTCACGTAATCCTGCGGCGCGATGCCCAGGTAATAGTCGCTCTTGTGTATGACGGCTTCAGCGCGCGCCGAAACGCTCTGATCGTTCAGGTCCGTTACGCTGACTTCCAGCGAGTACACGGCGCTGTTCTTGCGTTTGCTGATGTCCGCCGGCACGCTGATGATCATCTTGCCCGTGGCGTCGGTGGCGCCGCTGCCGTCGGCGACCTGCTCGTTATAACTGACGCCGCGATAGTAGCTGTCGTAGTCGCCGAATGAGTAGTTGCCCGGCCCCTTGTAGCGGTTGAATACAAAGTCGCGCGCGTACAGCGTCCATTGCACCTTCGCGCTGGACACATTGCCGCCGAAGAAGAACTTGGCATCCACCGTCGCGTTGACCGTGTCGCCGGCCAGGTAATCCTGCTTGTCCGTCGTCAGGTTCACCTCGAACTCCGGCGCGCGATAAGACGCCACCTGGAACGACACGCCGTAACTGCGGCACTGCTGGTTTGGACCGGGACCCAGCTTGGGCGCGTACAGGCCGTTGCCCTTGTAACCCAGGCTGGTATCTGACGGCAGGCAGGTCTGCAGGTAATAGAAACCGGTGGCGGCGGCGTTATCCAGCGCAAACGCGCCGCTGAACGTGCCGTTGGCGCTCACCGGCAGCGTCGTACTATAGACCTGCTGCCCCTGGTCATTGTTGATGGTGATATCCGTCGTCTGCATGTTGGGCGCAAGGCTGTACCGCGCGTCGTCTTCGGCGCGGATGATGCCCTTGAAGTACACCATCTGGCCGGGGCGGTAAATGGGCCGCTCGGTGTACAGGTATGCCATATTGCGCGAGCTGCCGAACTGGGTCTGCAGGTTGAAGTCATAGGGATTGATCCCCTGATCCCAGCGGTTGTAGCCGATGCCGAAATCGGGCTTGCCGGGCGCGCTCACGACGGCATAAAACGCCGCGTATTCATCGAACGCGCCGGACAACTTCGAGAGCAACTGGCCGTCCTGCCCGGTTGATCCGGTATTGATCTCGGTGAAGTTGCGGTCGCGGAAGGAAATCGGCAGGCTCCCCGCGGGCTGGCCGCTGCTCAGATCCGTCACCCAGACCAGCGCTTCCTGTGCAGCCTGCTTAAGCGCCACGTGCAGGTTGGAGACGATCAGGATGTGGCGCGCCGGCTGGTAGTATTTGACCGTTGCGGCGGCTTCAGGGGCTGTCAGGCTGAGCAGGTAAATGCCGGGCGTCAGCGCGCCCCCGTTCTCGGCCGGCGAGACGGGCGCAAACGCCGCTTCGTTCAATGCCGCTGAAGTCTGTATCGACCAGCGGCGCACGGATTGCCCGCTGGCCGGCGTGAAATTGCGCATGGCATCGTAAGCGTTATCGGCGCCGGTTAACTGGTAGAACTGCTTCAATGTCAGCGAAACCAGTTCGAGGTTAAGCTTGCTGACATTGCGGTATGTGGCAAATAGCTTGGTCGGTTTACCGGCGTCGTAGGTGCCCATCTGTCCGTTGGTGTTCAACACGGCGTAGGGCGGCAGCGGCGCAGTCGTAAATTGCACGACCGTGTCTTTGCCGATCTTCACACCGTACTGGTCGCTGATGTCGCCGCCGATGGTCGCCTTATACGCCGTCGATGGCAGCAACTGCACGTTCAGGTAAAAGCTTTTGTCGTTGTAGTCATAGTAACTGTACACCTTGGTCAGGGTCAGGGCCGGCTCGAATCTCAGATTCGGCACGATCGTCTCCGGCAGAACCGGCGCGGTGAACCGGATCGTAAAGCCGCTGACCGCATCGGCTCTGTTGTCGCCGTTGGACGGTTTCGTGCTGGCGACGCCGGGCAGGTCGATCGTGCGGAAGCTGAACGAGCGAGCCGACTGCGTTGCCCCGCTGCCCTCCAGCGCCCTGGCGCCGGTCGCAACGACCACCTTATAGAGCGTCCCGCGCTGGTAGTTCTCATCCGGCACAAAGGCCATGACTTCGCCGGGGGCTGCGGCTGCCTGCGGGGCGGTTCCCACGGCAATCTGGTTCTTATCGGTGCGCACCGGCTGGACATGCTCAACAGCTTCGTCCGCCCAGCGGAATGTGCCTTTCACCGCAGGAGCGATTGAAAAGGCGCCCTGTGCGGAGGCGTGGTCCATCTTCTGGCTGAATGTGATGCTGATCGGGCGGCGCAGGCCGACATCGACGGTTGTATCCTCGGGCGATAAAGCTTTGATGGTCGGCGCGGCGACGCTGAACGTCCAATCGTATTCATTCTGCAACAGCGCGCCGGTCGTGTCTTTCAAACCGGCCGCGACGACGCCTTTGTAGGCCACGCCGGCGGCCAACGGTTTGCTGGGGCGGAACAGGAAGATGCTGGTATTCAGCCATTCGCCCTGCCCGTCAATCGGCGGGCTGAATTTGACTGGGTTGGGCAGCGACGATTGCTGACCGATGGCCGTCAGCGGAACCACCGGGCGGTTGAACAACACCGTGATATGCGCGTCTGCGGCCACATCCTGTGTGTCGTTGGCCGGGATGGTCTGCGCCACGTCCAGATAGCCGATCGTGCTGACGTTGAACGACTGCGGGCTGGCCAGGGGCAGGCCCTTGCTGCTCTTTGCGGTGGTCTTGAGGTAGACGGTGTAGCGCCTGGCGCGATCCCATCCGCTGTCCGGCAGGAAACTCACAACGTTATCGTGCGACCACTCGAATGCGCCGTTTACGGGCGGCTGTATCTGCACCGCCTGTTCCACGGATTTCTGATCCATGGGCTGGTCGAATGTCAGAACGACCGGCTTATCCAGCCGCAGTTCCTCGCCGCGCACAGGCGTGCGGTCCACCAGCACCGGATTAACCGGCGGCAGGGGTGTGGGGCTGGCGGCAGGTGTTGCTGTAGGCGCCGGAGTTGCGGTCACGGCGGAAGTGCCCGTCGGCGCCGCTGTCGGCTTCGGCGCCGGCTGGTTGCAGGCGCCCAGAAGAATGGATACCGCAACTGCCAGGCTTACGAACCGTGCGCTGATATTGACTTTGTGATTCATTTCCCGCTCTCCTATGTTCCCGTTTGCAGGCGGCCAGAACGAAATACGACCTGATGGCTCGCGATTCCGGGCTGCTGGCAATGTGGAAGTGATGTGGAATCGCCGGTAAGGTAAGTATATAAGCTGATGGTAACATGGCATTGGCCGCATAACTCTACTGAAAACCGTTGCATTTCCGACCCATGTCCGATACACATCCATTGATCGTCATCATTGGCCCGACGGCGGCCGGTAAATCCGCCCGCGCGATGGCGTTGGCCCCACGAGTTGGGGGTGAGATCATCTCGGCGGATTCGCGCCACGTGTACCGGCGCATGGATATCGGAACCAATAAGCCCACTCCTATTGAACAGGCACTGGTTCGCCATCACTTGCTTGACATTCGGGATCCGCATGAGTCTTTTTCCCTGGCCGAATATACGGCGCTGGCACGCGCCGCCATTACAGACGTCCGGTTGCGCGGGAAAGTTCCCATGCTGGTAGGCGGAACCGGTCAGTATGTGCGCGCCGTGCTGGAAGGCTGGCAAGCGCCTGCAGTGCCGCCCCATCCCGAAATTCGCAAACGCTGGCTGGCGCTGGCCGCCGAACAGGATGGTCACGCGCTGGAGGCTGCGCTGCTGGCGCGCGACCCCGCAGCGCTGCAAACCATCGATAGCCGCAATGTGCGGCGCATGATACGCGCGCTGGAAGTCATGGAAGTAACCGGGCGGCGCTGGAGCGATCTGCAGCAGCGCCAGCCGCTGGATCCCGGCGGGGTGCAGATCATCTACGTGAACCTGCCGCGTGAGGAACTGTATGCGCGCGCAGACGCGCGCCTGGCCGACATGCTCGGGCGCGGCTGGCTGGACGAGGTGCGCCGACTCCTCGCAGAGCTGGCGGAACGCGGCATCACTGCCGGCGCGGCGCTGAGACTGCCCTCGATGTCGGCGCTGGGTTACCGCGAACTGGTCGGCGTCATACAGGGGCAATTGACGCTCGACGAAGCTGTCACCCACATCAAGCGCGAAACGCGCCGTTTCATCCGCGCCCAGGATACCTGGTTCCGTAAAATCGCGGGCGTCGGATGATGGGGGGTTACCTCAGCACGCGCGCGTCTTCCACGCGCCGGGTCACCCCGATCTCATCCAGATGCTCCAGCAGGCCCAACGCGTATTTGCGGGTGGTGCTGAAGGCATCCCGCACCTGCGCGGCCGTCACCTGGCCGTCCCGGTGGATCATCTCGCGCACCTGCTGCACAGCGTTGTCGTAAGTTTCGCTCAGGAAAACCACATCCGGTTTCACCTGCACCAGCAGCCGCTGGCGCAACAGCACTTCGTAGACATCGTCGCTGACGCTGGCGCGGCAATCTTTGACGGACGGCGTGTTGAACGGCTGGCTGCGAAACCGCGCCAGCAGTTGATCGACGCTGCGCTGTTGCTGCGGTGTAAAACGCGCCCGATGGCCGGGCAACCGCACCGTCTCGCCGTCGTCAACTGCGGCGCGCATGCGCGCGGCGTGCGCCAGCACGGCGTTGAATACCCGTGGCGCGAGAGCCAGCTTGTTGCGCAGAGACTCGCGCGGAATGCCGTCCGCCAGCGGTTGAGCCGCGTGGTACTGGGCGGTCACGCGTTCCAGAATAGCCAGCGTGTCCCGCCACAAGCTATCGACAGCCAGGACATCGCCGCTCCGCAGGATTGCGCCCGCAGCGGCCAGTTCGTCGCAGGCAGCCGTGAATTCAACGTCACTCAGGCCTGCCGGTGGCATGGCTTCGGCGCGCGTGGTAAAACCGAGGCGCAGCAGGGTTTTCTCCAGCCGTTGCGCCGGCGTGCCCTGCAGCATCGCTTCGAGACGCGCCAGCACGGCCGCATCAACCTTACCGGCGCGGCGGCGATAGCGCATCGCCGGGTGTGCGTCAATGATGCTCCCGCCGCCGATGGTCAGCGACGGCGACGGCAGGCGGATGATGAAGCGGTCTCCATTTACGGCGGCGATGGGCGTCGTGAGTTCCAACTGCGCCAGGCCGCTGGCGCCGGGAGCCAGTTCAGCGGCGCTCAGCAAACGCAGCCGCGCCATGTGCTCGCTGGTGCGGCAGAACAACTTCACTTCGGTGTTGTGTCTTATGGCCGCGCGCACAAACGGCGCGGCCAGCACTTCCAGTTGCACATCCAGCAGCGTGCCGGCGCGCAACTGGCCCGGGCGCGCGACGATGCTCCCGCGCGGCGCCTGCTCAACCGACACGCCGGAGAGGTTGATTGCGGTTCGGCTGCCCGGCAGCGCTGTATCCAGTTTCTGGCGGTGCGTCTGCAAACCGCGTATGCGCGCCGCCAGGCCTTGCGGCATGATCTCCACCTCATCGCCTGCGCTGAAAGACCCGTCCACCAGGGTGCCGGTGACCACGGTGCCAAACCCCGCCATGCTGAAGACGCGATCTATCGGCAGGCGCGGGCGGCGCACATCTCTTTGGCCCAGGCCGCCCTCTGCGCGCAGCAGACGAATCTGCTCCAGAACGGCCTGAATCGACTGCACTAATTCCGTGATCCCTGAACCCGTGCGGGCGCTCACGGGGATGATGGGCGAATCTGCCAATGTTGTTTCGGAAAGCAGGTTGCGAATATCGGCGCTGACCAGCGCCAGCCAGCCATCATCGGCGACGAGGTCGGCTTTGGTCAGCGCGACGACCGCGCGCGGCGCCCGCAGCAGGTTGAGGATAGCCAGGTGCTCGCGGGTCTGCGGCATGGGCCCTTCGTCCGCCGCGATGACCAGCAGCGCCAGGTCGATTCCGCCGACGCCGGCCAGCATATTTTCGATAAAGTCGATATGGCCGGGCACATCGATAATGCCGACGGTTTCCTGGTTCGGCAGGGTCATCCAGGCGAAGCCCAGATCGATCGTCATCTCGCGTTCCTGTTCTTCGCGCAGGCGATCCGGGTTGATGCCGGTCAGTGCGCGCACGAGCGTTGATTTGCCATGATCGACATGGCCGGCGGTCGCGATGACGTACATGGTTCCTGCTAGCGCACCAGGTCGTCGTCCAGATCATCGTGCGGCGTCGAGCCGTTCGGTTCCGGTTTCACCAGTTCCGTTTCAGCTTTCTGCTTGCGGCGCTGCCGGCGCGATACTTTGGTATCCGACGGGAAGTTCATCTTGGCGCGATCCAGGAGCTGGCTTGATTGCGACAGCCACTCGCGCCCTGCAGCGGCATAAGCTTTGGCAAACGCTTCCAGCAGCTCGTACAAGGGCGTGATCTGCGGCAGGAATGTGGGCAGTTCATCCTCGATGGCCTGCAGGCGTGGCTCGTAGTCGGCGATGCGCCGGTCGCGCTCAAACCATTTCTCCTCCTGCGCCACCGAGAAGGCGTTCCACTCTTTCTCGATGAAGTCGCGAAACTCATTGGCCTGTCGCTTGGAGCGTTCTTCGGCATCGCGCTGGATTTCCACCACCTCATTCAAACGCACCTCCAGGCGCGCCTGGATATCGGGGAGTTCAGCCAGCGCCCGGCGCACCTCTTCGCGCATTTGTATGAAGCCGGTTGTCTGAGTCTGCAATGCGATGATGCGCTCTTTGATGCGTTCCACCACTTCGCCATATTCTGCAAACTGGCGTTCGCGCCGGATATCGGCGACGCGCTGGCTTTCGATCACCTGGCTCTGCGCCTCCAATAGCCTGGCTGCCTCCTCGATTTCCGTCTGCCTGCGGCGCACGGCTTCGTCCAGCAGCAGCAATTGGGGCGGGAACTGCTCGATGCGTTTGCGCATATCCGGCAATTCCTGCTCCACAGCCACGATGCGCTTGTTGTCCTGGCGGCGCTGCTCCTCAAGGTAGGCGATGGCCGTTCCGGGTTCTTCCTGGTGGCGCGACATGTCAATCACCTGTGCCTGCACGCGGCTGATCATATCGTTCAGACGGGCGTCTTCCTGGCGGCGCTGCTCGATTTCCTCGGAGTAACGCGAGTAGGGCTTGACTTCCTTCTTCAGTTCGTTGAGCTGGCGCACCAGCGCCTCGATCTCGATCTGCCGGACGCGCGCCGATTCGCGTTCGTTCTTGGAGCGCTGGTCTTCGATGCGCTCGATGACCTGGCTGAACTCGGCGCGCAGTTGTTCCACCGAGGTCGTCCAGCCCATCGACTTCTGCGCCTGCACGCGCACTTCGCTGATCTGCGTCTCGAGCGTCTGGTTATAGCGCGTGCGCGTCTCCAGTTCGCGCGTCAGCGCATCCACTTTTTCCTGCAGTTGCAGGATCATGGCGCGATCTTTACGCCGTTCTTCGTCCACATACTGAACGAGGGTGGAAAGTTGGTTAATATCCATGCGAGGTATTTACTTTTATCGGAAATTGATCAACCGGCGTTCATGGCATAACGACCGACGATTTTACGCGAGTTACCCTACTGATTATCCTCCCCTTTATAATCCATATCATCTATGAACAGCCACACCGACGGTATTGCCATTCTCGATTTCGGCTCCCAGTACTCCCAGTTAATCGCGCGGCGCGTGCGCGAAGCCAACGTCTATTGTGAGTTGTTTCCCTGGGATGCGCCGGCGGAAAAAGTCCTGGGCTTGAAACCGCGCGGCATCATACTGTCCGGTGGACCCAATAGCGTCTATGATCCCGGTGCGCCGCAATTGCCTGCTTATGTTGTCGACGGCGCCGTGCCTGTACTGGGCATTTGCTATGGCATGCAATTGCTGGCAAAGGCATTGGGCGGTGTGGTGGCGTCTTCCACGCACCGGGAATATGGTCAGACGGATATCGAACTTGACCCGGGCGCGTTATTCGGCGCCGCCCGTGCGGCGATGCTGCCGCGCTCGCTTTCGGTGTGGATGTCGCACGGCGACCGCGTCGATCGGGTACCCGCCGGTTTCAGGGTGATTGCGCACAGCGCCAACTCTCCGATTGCGGGTATGGCGGACGATGCGCGCGGCATCTATGCCATCCAGTTTCACCCCGAGGTGAATCACACCCAGCACGGGCGCGAGATCATCGCGCACTTCGTCCATGATGTGTGCGGCTGCGGGTCGGAATGGACTTCCGCCGGCATCATCGAGGAGAGTATCGCGCGCATCCGCGAACAGGCGGGAAACCGGCCGGTGATTTGCGGACTGTCGGGTGGGGTGGACTCGTCGGTGACCGCTGCGCTGGTGCATCGCGCGGTGGGTGACCAACTTACCTGTGTGTTTGTCGATACCGGACTGCTGCGCAAGCGCGAAGCGGAACAGGTCATCGACACATTCCAGCGCGAACAGGGCATCCGTTTGATCGCGGTGAACGCCACGGAGGAGTTCCTGGATATCCTGCAAGGCGTGACGGACCCAGAGGAGAAACGCCGGCGCATCGGCGAGAAATTCGTGCGCGTTTTCGAGTCGCAAATCGCTTCGCTGGACATAAAACCACAGCCCGAAATGCCAGGCGTCTCAACAGGGGCGAAAACGGTCATGCTTGCGCAGGGCACGCTCTATCCGGATGTCATCGAGTCGCGTGGGCCGGAACGGCAGACGGCCGCCAAGATCAAAACCCACCATAACGTTGGCGGGCTGCCTAAAGACATGCAATTCGAACTGCTGGAACCCTTGCGCTTTTTATTCAAAGATGAGGCGCGCGCAGTGGGTAGCGCGCTGGGATTGCCGGATTCCATCGTATGGAGACAGCCGTTCCCCGGCCCCGGTCTCGCCGTGCGGGTGCTGGGCGAGATCACATGGGAGCGCCTGGAGCGCCTGCGCGATGCCGACGCCATCCTGCAGGAGGAACTGCAGCGCGCCGACTTGCTGCGCGCCACGTCGCAGGCCTTCGCCGTGCTTTTGCCCGTACGCGCCGTGGGCGTCATGGGCGACGGCCGCACTTATAGCGAAGTAGTGGCGATCCGGGCAGTGACCACCGACGACTTCATGACGGCGGACTGGGCGCGCATCCCGTATGAGGTGCTGGCGCGCATCAGCAGCCGCATTGTCAATGAAGTGCAGGGAGTCAACCGCGTCACCTACGACATTACGACGAAACCGCCTGCAACAATCGAGTGGGAATAAACGTATTAGCCATGGAGCTTTTTGCGGATGACGTAATTCTGGAAATGTCCCACAATAATGATTTAGTACGTAGATATTCCTAACAGGAGGCACGTCATGGATTTCGGGGCGACAGTTTCACGCGCGCTGAAGATCACCTGGGAACACAAGGTGTTGTGGATACTGGGCTTTCTGGCAGCATTAGGTTCAGGCGGCACAGGTAGCGTCGGCAATATCGGTCGAAACCCTCAGATCACCAATAGGTTCAGCAGCGGGGAAACGCCGCCGTGGTTCAACAATCTGGTGAGCAATCCCAACACCATACTGTCTATCCTGGCCGCGATAGGTTGTGTTGTTCTGCTCATCGGCATCGTTCTCTGGGTAGTGGGACTGATCGCCCGCGGCGGGTTGATCGCCGGTGTGCAGCAGATCGAAACGGACGGCGACACCACGTTTGGCAGCGCCTGGAAAGTGGGCGCTGCGAAGTTCTGGCGCCTGCTTGGTTTGGATATCCTTATCGCGTTGCCGGTCATTATCGTTGGAATCGTTATAGTCGTGATGCTGGCCGTCTCGATCGGAGGGATTATTGCTGCATCCTCGGGCGGCCGAAGCAGAGCCTCGAGCGACATGTTGGGCATGTTGGGCATGTTGGGCATAACCACGATCAGCGTGATCTGCTGTCTCATTTGCCTGGTCGTGCTGTACAGCCTTCTGGCAATGGCGTTTCAGACGTTTGGCGAGCGCGCCATCGTCATCGAGAACATGGGTGTTACTGCAAGCATCAGCCGGGCATGGGCGGTCTTCGGCGCTAACCTGGGCAACATCATCCTGCTGGCTCTGTTGATGCTGGTCGTCTCATTCGTATTTGGATTGGTTGTGGGCGCTCTTGCGTTGATCGTCCTTGCGCCGACTCTCCTGCCGCTGTTTCTGGATACCAGCCGGTCGGGCGCGCTCAGCGCGGGCATGCTGGCGCTGGCGGTAATCGGCTTGATTCTCGTGGCGATCCTTGGCGCGGTCGTCGAGAGTGTATTTGTGACGTTCAATTCGGCGACCTGGACGCTGGCGTATCGCCAGTTCATCGGGATTGCGCCGCCCACCCCTGCCCAACCGGCAGCGCAACCGCCGTTGCCTGCGGCGTAACCATTCCGATGGGTCAACGCCACCGGATGAATCTGCTCAAGCGAAAATGGGCCGCTCTCGAACTTCTGTAACCATTCCGATGGGTCAACGCCACCGGATGAATCTGCTCAAGCGAAAATGGGCCGCTCTCGAACTTCTGTAACCATTCCGATGGGCCAACGCCACCGGATGAATCTGCTCAAGCGAAAATGGGCCGCTCTTGAACTTCTGTAACCGTTCCGATGGGTCAACGCCACCGGATGAATCCGGCGTCTGACACAGACGAAACCAGCCAAGGCTGGTTGGCCGCGCGTTTCGCTTTTGCCAGCCTGTGGTTTCGAACCACAGGCGGCTTTCATGCGCGCCATCTATCCGCATTGTGCTAAAATCATCTAGCCGAAAGCGGTCAGCGTCGGGGTGTAGCGCAGCTTGGTAGCGCACTTGCATGGGGTGCAAGGGGTCCCGAGTTCAAATCTCGGCACCCCGACTGAAGCAAAACGAGCGGATGCACGAAGTGGCATCCGCTCGTTTCATTTACAGTGGGGGTGTTGCAGTTGATCTGGATCTCTCTCCGTGCAGAGGGTTCGTGCGCCGACTACGAACCCTCATGCAAACAGGAGAGGAGTAAGGAGGAGAAGTCCCATCGGACTGGTACGAGAATACAGTAGACGGCGATAACTAACATGACGGTACGACTACGACACAGTTGACGACTGGCCGATTGACAACCTGACGGCTTCCCTACGGAGGTCTGGTGGGCTGTCCCAGCGCGGATAACCAACGCGACGATTGCAATGAACACGTATACCCTGTGGACGGCGCTTGGCGCAGCGGCGGGCGGGGCTTGTATCCTGTGGCAGGCGCGCGGTTCGCGGCACAAAACCTCTGATGCGCTTACGGCATTGCTGATCTTAGCCGCAGTCGCCCTGGCAGCGGGCAGGTTGGGGTATGTGCTGCTGCACGCTGATTACTTTCGCGAACATATCAGCGAGATCGTTTCACTTGCCAGCCCCGGATACTGGGAACATGCGGTCATCGCAGGTGGTTTATGCCTGTGGATGCTCTCCAGCCGTTTGCGCGACCGCATCACGCCGGCGCCGCTGGTCATACTCGCCAGCCTGATCGGCATCGGCGCCTCCATCGGTTGCATCCCCAGCGGATGCGCTTACGGTCGCGAGGTATTCTGGACCGACGGGTGGGTGTGGTCGTTGCGCGCCGATTGGCCTGATATGTATTCGATCAACAACCCGCGCCTGCCCACCCAACTATTCATGGCAGGCTGGCTGGCGCTGTGTGCTGTTATCGTTCTGTTGGTTTTCTTCGTCATGCGCCGCCGCCGGTCGCATGATCTTGAGATCATCGTGGCCTTGTGGGTCGTCTGCTTCGCTGCGGGTGATTTTGTGATCCAGTTTTTACGCATGGAACCCGCGCCCGTTATCGGCCCCTGGCGTGTGGGGCAATGGGCTGATGGAGTGATGTTCGCCTTTGGCGTCGCCTGGCTAATGCGCGATAAAATAGTACAGCACAGAAACCGCACGTAGTTATGTCGCATCAACGGCCTACAGGCGGTCTGTTAGACTAGCGGCGTGAATGCCGGCGCCGGTATATCACCCTTCTTCCGGCATCAGGTTAATGCATCGAGTCAGATAAGCGGATCCACATCCGATCCGAAGTAACAGCGGGAAGTTGTTATAAACCGTGCGCAGATCACGTGAACTCCTTTTCCAGATAGACACGCGCAAGCTGGAGTTGCTTCAGACGCCGATTAACCGTCTGGATCTGAAGATCAAAGGCAGCGTTTTTGAGCAGGCGATCCCTACCGTTCAGGACGATCTTGCCCGCGTGGGCATTCGCAGGCTTGAGCCGGTGTTCTATATATCGACCGGTTACGGTTGCATTGCGGGATCGCCCATCATCTCGTTTGGATTCTACGATTGCGATCCGCTGTTAAAAGATCTCAATGAGGAATTTCGCGGCTGGCGTTACTCCGATCCGGATATCGTGAATCTGTTGCGCCATGAGGTGGGCCATGCTTTCTGCTATGCCTATAAGTTGTATCGCACGCCGGAGTTCCGCCAACTGTTTGAGGTGCAGGGCAACTTTTTCAATACCTATCCCGAGACGGATAAGTACGACTACAATCCGTGGAGCCGCAATTACGTCAATCCATCCGGCGACCATTACGCCCAGAAACATCCCGATGAAGACTTCGCCGAGACTTTCCAGGTGTGGTTGACGCCGCGCTCCGGCTGGCGGCGCAAATACAAGGCGCGCCCGATTGCACTCAGGAAACTGGAGTACGTCGACGACATCGTCAAACAACTGGGCAGGGAGACGCCGCTGGTGGAAACCAAACTGTCATGGATGTACGAGCGAGTCGAAGATATCAAGATGACCGTCGCCCAGTTCATGCGCGCCAAGCCAAGCCGCTATTACCACCATGCGACCGGCTATGTCGACACCGACCTGAAGTCGATGTTTCGCAGCGAGCCGCGCATTGCCAGCCGTCGGGCGCTCTTCCGCGATTACCAGCGCGCCGAATTGTTCCTGCGCGAACAGAAACTATCGCTGATCTCCCGCATCTCATACTGGGTGGGCGTGGACACAACCGTCGTGTATGACCTGATGGATAAATGCATCCACCGCGCCAGGGCGCTCGATCTATGGCTGGAGCGCGAACAATATGACCGCAAGCTGGTTGAGCTGACAAGTTATATCACCGCCCTGAGCGTCAATTATCGCGAGTCCGGCCTGTACATTCTGAAATAGAAATAAAACCACGATCAAGAATAACCAACATGATCCTCGTCACTGGCGCAAACGGGTTTATCGGGCGCGAGGTGTGTCGCGTCCTGACCTCACACAGGCACGAGTTGGTTGCGACAGATCGCTCCTGCGCAGCGAACACGCCGTATCGATTCGTTGCAGGCGATGTGTGCGACAGCGACTGGCTGGCGGATTTGTTCAGGGCTTATGCCTTTGAGGCGATCATCCACCTGGCATCGATGCGCAACCGCGAGTCGCAATCCCGGCCTGCAGACGCCATGCGCATCAATATCGGCGGCAGTCTGAGCCTGCTCGGTTTAGCCGCGCAACACGGCGCAGCGCGCTTCGTGTACGCAAGTTCGATCAGCGCCTATGGACCGAAGCCCTATGCGCGTTACGGCGAGGTGGCGGAAAGCGAGCCGGCCGCGCCCGACAATGTGTACGGCTTGGCCAAGCGCTATGTCGAGATGGCCGGCGAACAGGCGCAGCGCGAGGGCAGACTGTCGTTCGTCGCGCTGCGCATCGCGATGGTCGTCGGCGCCGGCGTGGTCAGCACGGCCTCAATGTGGCGCGGCGAAATCTTCGACCGCCTGCCCATCTCACAGCCCTATGTCATTCGTCTGCCCTATGCCCATGACGAAGTACTCCCACTCATCCATGCCATGGATGTCGCCGAGATGCTGCAACGCCTGGCCATGGTTGTAATGCCCCGCCACATGCTCTACAACACACCTGCGGATCACTGCACGTGCGCCGATCTGGCCGATGCTGTGACGGCGCTCAACCCCCATATATCCTTCACTTTTGACTCTGTCGCGGCGCGCGGCGACCCGGAGAAGATCGACGGCAGACGGTTTCAAAATGAGTTTGACTATCCGCTGCCGTCGATCCGCCAGCGGCTTCGTCAGGCTGTGTAAGGTAGGCGGCCTTCATGGCTGAATCTCCTCAGCCGATTTTCTCGAGTTCGGTCCACGCTTCGGCGAGGGCATGCTCAGTCTGCTGATACTCCAGACTGAGATCGCGCACCTGCGCGTAATCGCCGCCGGCTTGTTGTATCTGCTGGTTCAATTCGTTCAGCTTATCCTCCAGCGCGGCGATGCGCTGCTCGGTCTGCGCCAGCCGGTTCTGCATCTCGCGTTCGACCTTGCGGGCGGCGCCGGCGCCTGGATCCTGCGAGCGCACCTGGGCTCTGGCCTTCTGCAATTGTTCTTTCTGCTGCTTCTCTTTCACACGGGCTGCTTCCAGTTTCTCCTCGATCCAGGCGTCATACGTGCCGCGGAACAGGCTCATGCGCGTCTGGTCGCGCCCGGTGCGTTCCAGCGACCAGATCTGGGTAGCCAGCGCGGCGATCAGGTAGCGGTCGTGGCTCACCAGCAGCAGCGTGCCGTCGAAGTTGTTCAGCGCCTCAGTCAGGATTTCCTGCGAAGGGATATCGAGATGATTGGTCGGTTCGTCGAGCAGCAGGAAATTGGCGCCCTGCAGCGTGAGCTTGGCCAGCGCCACGCGCCCGCGTTCTCCGCCGCTCAACATGCCGACTTTCTTGAAGGCGTCGTCGCCGCTGAAGAGGAAGCGCCCCAGCATGTTGCGCGCCTGCGACACCAGCATATCATCGCGCGCGCTCATCAGTTCTTCCAGCACGGTGTGCTCGAGATTCAAACCCTCATGGGCCTGGGCGAAATAACCGATCTGCACATTCGCGCCGATCCTGACGCTGCCCTCCAGGGCATCCAGCGTCCCGCAGATGGTTTTCAGGAAGGTCGTTTTACCTGTGCCGTTGGGGCCGATCAACGCGGCGCGCTCGGTGCGCAACAGTTGCAGGTTGGGGCAGCGAAACAGCGTGGTCTGCGCATCCGCATCGTCATCTGAGGCGTCATCGCGCGCGCCGGCATAGCCGATCAGCAGGTTATGGGTCTCCAGCACGATGTTCCCGCTGCGCTGGCCGCTGTTCAGCCGCAGCGACATCGCGCGCGCTTCGATCGGCTTTTCCAGGCGCTCCATGCGGTTCAGCCGTTTCAGGCGGCCTTTGGCCTGCAGCACGTTCTGCCCGGCGATATTGCGCCGGATGTACTCCGATTCCTTGCCGATGACTTCCTGCTGCTGTTCATATTCCTTGAGCTGGCGCTCGCGCCGTTCGGCGCGCTGCATCGCGTAGTCGGTATAACCGCCGCGATACGTCTCCAATCGGTTAGGCCGCCCGCCGATGTTGCCGCCCATCTCCCAGACGCGGTCGCACACTTCGTCGAGGAAGTAGCGGTCGTGCGAGACGACGACCAGCGTGCCATCCCAGTCCTGCAGGTAGGCTTCGAGCCATTCGACGCCGCCCGTGTCGAGGTGGTTGGTGGGCTCGTCCAGCATGAGCACGTCCGGCGACAGCAGGAGCAGCTTGGCCAGCGCGGCGCGCACGCGCTGCCCGCCGCTCAGGTGCGATAGCGGGCGTTCGTGATCTTCGTCGCTGAAGTTCAAACCGCCCAATACGCGCCGGATGCGGGTGTCGATCTCGTAGCCGCCCTGCATCTCGAACTGGTGTTCGACTGCGCCGTACTTCTCCAGCGCCTGTTCGCTCCGAGCCGGATCGAGCATGTCCTGCTCCAACTGGCGCATCTGAGCCGCCAGGGCATTCACCGCGCTGAAGGCGCTGACCATCTCCTGCCATACGGTGTGTTCGTTGGATTCCTCGGCGGTTTGCGCCAGGTAGCCGACCGTCGTGCCGCGCGCCAGGTTCAATGCGCCGGCGCTCGGTTCGTCTTCGCCTGCGATGACCTTGAGCAGGGTGGTCTTGCCACAGCCGTTTGGGCCGACCAGCGCAATCTTGTCGCCGCGCGCAATGCTGAAGTTCAGTTCAGTAAAGACGTCGAACGCGCCGAAGGACTTGCCGATAGCCGTGCCGGTGATGATTGACATCGCGCCATGATTTTACGCCAGCCAATGGCATCGCATCCTAGTATCTTCTAATAGTAAGGGCAGACTGAGCGCACCCCGGCCAAAAGCCCGTTCGAAGATAAGTCGCCCTTACGATGGGTCTACACTGATAGTGCTGCAAGGTTAAGCCCAGACATTCTTCAGACCGCGCATTGCGATCCCAAAAGGCCATTAATCATCAATGAGCTTGGTCGCAGA
>JAMCQN010000012.1 GCA_023382055.1 Chloroflexota bacterium | reverse complement strand
CAACAGACCCGCTACGCGACGTAGCGTTCCATCGAGCGGTCTCGGCGTTTGTCTCCAAACTCGATTCCCACCTTGTTCAAAAACGTCACCAACTCGGCCAGAGGTTCTTCTGGCGCATGTGCCATTCATTTCCCTACGGTACCCATGCTGCCAGTTTAGTCCTGTGACAAAGTAGTATTAGTGACCAGTTCGCCAATAGGACATACCTTCCACTCCTGCGGTATTACTCCGATGTCGGTCTGCTTGTACCCCGGCTTTAGTTCCATGCAAATCCCATCTTCTTCAGGTGTCCTTCAACCTTGACGCTCGTGAACTCTACTTCCGCATCCAGCGCCGGCAGCGGCGTGGTGTAGCGTTCAGCCAGTTGCTTGATCCGCCCGGTCAGCGCCTGCGATACGCGGTCGAGTTCGTCCTGTACCACAGCGGCCAGTGCCGCCATCCATTTATCGTCCACCACTAGCGCCTTCACCTCATCGACGGTCAATGCCGTATATTTGGCAGTCACCTTGGCGTCCAGTTCCTTTTGGGCATCCTTCACCTTCCTGCCGGCGGCGGCTTCTTCATCGGTCAGCTTCAGGTACTCCCCAAGCACGCGACGTTCGTCGTCGTACTCCGGGTCATCGCCAATCGCCTTCAGCCGCGCCTTCACGCTGGCCTTCGTGAGGTTGCCCTTGTCGTTCCCGGCGTCTTCCAGCAGGCCGCCCTCGCCGCCCTGTTCTTCTTCCAGTTCCTCGATCGTGCGGGTATATTCATCGCGCTCCAACTCCAAGTGCTCAATAACGCCCTGTTCGGCGGCGAAGTAACGGGCGATCACTAGCGCCGGCGGGACGAGCTCCGAGTTGACCTGCCAGCCATCGGCCACCAGCATGTACACGTCATCCTGCATCGCCTCGGTCCAGTACGTCATCAGGCGCTGATACACGTCGTAACGGTCGATCAGCCGCGCCGCGCCAAACGCCGCCAGCAAGTCCTCGGCCAGCGTCTCGATCAGTTTGCGGGGTGAATCGCCCACGCGGATGCCCTTCAGGAGTGGAGTGTTGCGCGCCTGCCACTCCGCAAACAGGTCCTTGACCGTCTGGGTATACGCCGCATATTCCGGGTGGTTGAAAATGACCGGCCTGATCTCCCGCGCGTCCACAGTGAGCCGGCTGTAGCCGGGCCGGTCAGCCGTAAACAGCGCATCCTTGAGCGCCGGGAAGACCTGCCAGTACGGCGCAAGGCCGTCGATGTCGTGGTCGGGGATGCCGCCCGACAGGTGCGCGGCGATGTCCTGCAGGTCTTCGGGCTCGGTGCTGTCGATGTAGCGCGGGATGTTCAGGTTGTAGTCGTTGGCCTTGATCTCGGCGTAACTCACCATGCGCGCGTAGCGCGGCGTCTCGGCCTGGCGGGTGAACACGTCGACGATCTTGTGGATATCCTGGTGGCGCAGGCGGTTCTTGTTGCCGTCCTTCACGAAGCCCTTGCTGGCGTCGATCATGAAGATGCCCCTGCGGGCCACGGCGTTCTCCTTGTCGATGACGATGATGCAGGCCGGGATGCCGGTGCCGTAGAACAGGTTTGGCGGCAGCCCGATGATCCCTTTGATGTAGCCCTTGCGGACGATATTCTTGCGGATTTCGCCCTCGGCGTTCCCGCGGAACAGCACGCCGTGCGGCAGGATGATCGCCCCTTTGCCCGTGCTCTTGAGCGAGCGGATCAGGTGCTGCAGGAAGGCATAGTCGCCGTTCTTGCGGGGCGGGACGCCGTTCTCGAACCGCCCGTACGGATCGTTGAACGGGTCGATGCCGTTGCTCCAGGCCTTGTCTGAGAACGGCGGATTGGCTACCGCGAAGTCGAAGGTCTTCAGGTTGCCGTCGTTCTGCACCCAGTGCGGAGTGGATAGCGTGTTGTCTTTCCAGATATCCGCGCTGGGGTTGTTGTGCAGGATCATATTCATGCGGGCCAGCGCGGCGGTGGCGTTGTCCTTCTCCTGCCCGTAGATGGTCACTGCCACCGGCGCTTCATCGACCGCCTTCAACAGCAGCGAGCCGGAGCCGCAGGTCGGGTCGTAGATGTTCTGGCTGGCACTGCTGGCCGCGCTGATCCCGATGACCTTAGCCATGACGCGCGAGACCTCGGCGGGCGTGTAGAACTGCCCCTTGCTCTTGCCGGACTCGGTGGCGAAGTTGCGCATCAGGTATTCGTAGGCGTCGCCCAGGATATCGTCGCCTTCGGCGCGGTTGCCGCTGAAGTCTAACGCCGGGTTCTCGAAGATGCCGACCAGGTTCGACAGGCGGTCCTGCATCTCCTTGCCTTTGCCCAGCTTGTCGTCGTTGTTGAAGTCGGCCACATCGATGACGCCTTTCAGGTCGTTGGCCTCGGCGAGTCTGGCGATGATCTTGTTGATCTTGTCGCCGATCTCCTTGTCGCCCTTGAGGGCGGCCATGTCGGCGAAACTGCCGCCGGCGGGCACCTCGATCACCGCGTCGGGTTGCCCGGCGTATTTATCGGAGACGTATTTGACGAACAGCAGGACCAGCACGTAGTCTTTGTACTGCGAGGCGTCCATGCCCCCGCGCAGTTCGTCACAGCTCTTCCAGAGCGAGCTGTAGAGTTCAGATTTCTTGATTGGCATCGAGTACCTTTTGTTCTCGTATGTAACGGCTTGTCGAGTCAGCTTCCTGTCTTGTCACGCTAACTATTTCCCGGATGGTGTTTCACAAGAACGTCCGCATATTCTTGCAAGAGAGCCACATCCTGATGAGATAACTGACGGTAGCCGTGCGATTGGAGGGCTCGACCAATCCTGGCGCCTGAAAGCCCGATAGAATGTCCTGAATTGAACTGAAGTAGCCATAGAATCGGGGTGAGATCAGGCTGCTGATCCAGGTTGAATGTGCGACTTCGATCCTGATCTGCCACAAAGTAATAGCGATGATATTTTGGATTATTGTTTGGCCTTCGCTTTTTAACAACGACAACCCACAGTAACTTCCATTTTCCCATGTCGCGTTCATCAGTGATGACACCCCAGATCGTGTCACCCGGGTGGACTGCCTTATAGAACATCTCACTGTCTGTAGACCAGTGAGGTTGATTGTTGGTTTTCGAAATCTGATGCCAATAGTCTTTCCAATATGCCAGGTAGCCTGCCATGACGCCCTCCTGAATGTATCTGATGGGCGACTGCTGCTGCATCACAAGCCGACCCCCGACTGGATGCTTCGCAGCGTTTCGTTGTCGACTTAGCTCTGTACACCTAACGCACAGTGCCATGCTAGAACGTATCGCGCTATTGTAGTGCTTCTCATTAGCAGATCAACCTGATGATAGAGCAGCTTTGAAGCACACCGGTAGCACATGCATGGCTGCGCTGCTACTTTTGGCGACTGACTCTCAGCAGTTGATGTACTTGACTGGATTCCGTGAACTGGCACTCAGATAAGCAACGACTGACATATCGATAAACTTAACGCGAATGGCTTCTTCGGCAACTGTACCCTTGAACTCCCAACGATCAGGGTCATATATGTCGGTGCGCGTTTTGTAGGGAGTGGTACCGGCTTTATGCCAGCTCTCTATCTCGTAAACCCCGCGCACAATGCCCCTGTAGACGGAAAAAGCATACTTCGGTTGATGCAGTTGAAGGTTGACTCTCCAGATACCACGCGTTTCATCATATAGCTCATCGGCGCTGATGCCATATCGGAAGTGCTGACCGATTCGAAGCAAGATGGCTGGCACATCTATTATTGCTGGCTTTGTGACGTGGGCCCCGTTGTCAAGACACAAATCTGACAAAAATAAGGGGGAGTATTGCAGCTTGATCCTTTTATAACGGCGGCCTTGGCGTTTGAGCCGGCATGACTACAGCAGCAGGTGGCGCTGAAA
>JAMCQN010000063.1 GCA_023382055.1 Chloroflexota bacterium | reverse complement strand
AACATTCGATGTCGCCGTTTTAGGGGCTGGGGCATGCATACCCGTCGTATTTGAAGTGACGAGTACCATCCTTGCGAAGTACTACCCTTGCGAAGACCTTCGGCCTTCGCAAGGGTCGCGACATACCCGCTACGACAATGGTTGAACCGAATCTGGTTCATCCTTGCATCAATCCCCCAACCGCCGATAATCGGTGGAATCCGTGTCATCCGTGGTAAAAAGGGAGCAACCATGAGCAAACGAGTCGCGATTCTTGAAAGCATTTTCGGCAACGACGATATCGAACGCGCCGCGCTGGAGCCGCGCGGATACGAAGTCAGCTATCACAGCGCCCACACCGAGGAAGAAATCATCGCCGCCGGCAAAGGCGCCTGCGGCCTGCTGCTGGAAACCGTCCACATCACGGGGCGCATCCTCGACGCCCTGCCCGAGGTGCGCGTGGTCAGCCGCTACGGCGTGGGCTACGATACTATCGACGTGCCGGCCGCCACCGCGCGCAACGTGGCGGTGATGAATGTGCCCGACTATTGCATGGACGAAGTGGCTGAACACGCCATCGCGCTGATGTTCTCGCTCTCGCGCGGGATTGTGGCGCATGACCGCATGGTGCGCCAGGGCGGTTGGATCACCGAGCGCTACGGCGTGCGCACGCTGGCGGGCCGCAAGATCGGCATCATCGGCTACGGGCGCATCGGCCACGCCGTGGCCTGGCGCGCCGCCGGGCTGGGGATGGACGTGCTGGTCTATGACCCCGCGCCCCTGCCGCTGGCGGGCGTGCGCGCCGTGTTTATGCAGACCCTGCCGGAGTTACTGGCGCAGGCGGATGTGGTCACGCTGCACGTGCCGCTTTCCGAGCGCACGCGCGGGCTGATGGGCGCGGCGGAGTTCGCCGTGATGAAGCGCGACGCCATCCTGGTCAACACCGCGCGCGGACCCGTCGTCGATACCGCCGCGCTGATTGACGCGCTGCACAAGGGGCTGATCAGCGGGGCCGCCGCCGACGTGCAATCGACCGAACCGCTGCCGCCGCAATCGCCGCTGCTCAGCGCGCCCAACCTCATCCTCACGCCGCACATCGCATGGTACTCGCCGGAGTCGCAGTTGCGCATGCGCCGCATGGTGGCGGAGAACGTCGCCGACTTCTACGACGGCAAAGGCGACGCGCACATCGTCAATAAGGTCAAGCGGTGATACGATAGCCTTGTGATTGGCGTCTTCGACTCCGGGGTGGGCGGGCTGTCCGTCTGGCGCGAAATCGTGCGCCTCATGCCCGATGAACCGATCCTGTACCTGGCCGACCAGGCGCACGTGCCTTACGGGGCGCGCACGCTGGATGACGTGCGCGCGCTGACTACGCGCAGCATCGCCTGGTTGATCCGGCGCGGTTGCAGCATGGTGGTCATCGCATGCAACACGGCATCGGCGGCGGCGCTGCAGCACGTGCGCGAGGTATTCCCCCGCATCCCATTCGTCGGCATGGAGCCCGCGGTAAAGCCGGCCGCATCGCATACCCGCACGGGGGTCATCGGCGTGCTCGCCACGCAGGCTACCTTCCACAGCGAGCTGTTCGCCAGCGTGGTCATGCGCCATGCCGCAGGCGTGAAAGTCATCGAACAGCCTTGCGCCGGGTGGGTCGAACTGGTCGAGGGCGCCGATGGCGCCGTCGCCGACCCGCCGGCCGGCACTGCACTGGTGGATCGGTACGTGCTGCCGCTGCTGGATGCGGGCGCCGATACGCTGGTGCTGGGCTGCACCCACTTCCCGTTCCTGGCGGCGTCGATTCGACATACAATTGCGCGATGGCAGTCCGCGCAGGCGCATCCGCGCGATGTCGAGCTGGTCGATCCCAGCCTGGCCGTCGCCCGGCAGACCATGCGCGTGCGCGACAAGCACAATCTGTCAGCAGCGGTAATGGGGGTTCCGCTGCGCCGGTTCTGCACGACCGGCGACGCTGACGCATTCAACGCTGTCGCGCGGCGGTTGTTGCGCGAGCAGCCGGCGCTGCAGACCGGTCTGCAGGCCTGTCATGTCGCAGAAGCAGACATAATGGAAATAGCGTCAGAATCGCAGCGCATGTAAGAAGAAGTGCCAATCCAACGCAGGTAAAATAGTGGGGCGGTATAACGGCGCGTGTTTGTATGCGATACTCTTACAACATACCAGTTCAATGTGCATTATGCGCCAGTTGACGGCTGGATAACCGTCGCCGCTCCAATAAACTGATCACCGATACCGCGAAGATTACCTATGGCTGACCGAGACTTGGACCGAATCAATAGCCTGCTTGAAGCTGCCGACGCCGTTGCAGAGGCGGAAGCCGAAGCGACCGCAGAAGCCGAGGCGACTAACAACGACCCGGAGGAAGCGATCCTGCACGCGCCGGAGACGATCGCCATCCTGCCTTTGCGGGGGGCAATCGTCTATCCGCTGTCCGCGATCCCGTTGCGCGTTGCGCAGGCGCGTTCGATCCGCCTGATCGACGAAGCCATGCAGCATAAATGGCCCATCGGTCTGGTCGCCAGCAAGGTGCCGGAGAAAGAAGACCCGGAACCCGCCGACGTATTCTCGATCGGCACCATGGCGACGATCGTGCGCATCTTCAAGTCGCCCGATGGCATCGTCAACATGATCGTGCAGGGCAGCGAGCGCTTCCGCATCCTTGAATGGACCGGTTCCGAGCCATACCTGACCGCGCGTGTCGAGTTGCTGCCCGAAACCTGGGACAGCACGCTGGAGATCGAGGCGCTGCGCCGCAATATCAGCCAGGGCTTCGCCAAGATGGCCGAACTGATCCCCAACCTGCCCGACGAACTGGCTCAGATGATCCAGGGCATCGAAGACCCGCGCCAATTGACCTACGCCGTCGCCACCTATATGCGCATGGAGATGGCCGACGCGCAGAAGCTGCTGGAGATGGAAGGCCTGCCCGATAAGATGCTCTTCCTGCTGCAACTGCTCAACAAGGAACTCGAAGTGCTGGAACTGGGCAAGAAAATCCAGAGCCAGGCCCAGAGCGAGATGGAGAAGGTGCAGCGCGAGTACTTCCTGCGCGAGCAGATCAAGGCTATCCAGCACGAACTGGGCGAGGCCGACGAGCAACTGATCGAGATCAACGAACTGCGCCAGAAGATCGAAGCCAGCGGCATGAACGGCGAGGCGCGCCAGGAAGCCGAGCGCGAGCTGGGGCGTCTGGCTAAACTGCCCACCCAGGCCGCCGAATACGGCGTCATCCGCACCTATCTGGACTGGATGGTCTCGCTGCCGTGGCAGGCCGTCAGCCCCGACAACCTGGATATCGTCCACGCGCGGGTCGTGCTGAACGAGGATCACTACGGCCTGAAAGACATCAAGGAACGCATCCTGGAATTCCTGGCGGTGCGCAAGCGCAAGCTGGAGCTGGCAACCGAGGCGGCGCAACAGGCTGCCGCCAACCCCCCGCCGGCCGATGCCCGGCAGGGCGGCGACGCCGCCAAAGTGGAAACCGCCAGCCCGCTGCGCCGCGAGCGCGAGGGCGTCATCCTGTGCTTCGTCGGGCCGCCCGGCGTGGGCAAGACGTCGCTGGGCGCCAGCATCGCGCGCGCGATGGGGCGCAAGTTCATCCGCATGTCGCTGGGCGGCGTGCACGACGAGGCCGAGATTCGCGGCTTCCGGCGCACCTACATCGGCTCCATGCCGGGGCGCATCGCCCAGGGCATCCGCCGCGCGGAGACGCGCAACCCGGTTTTCATGTTGGACGAGGTGGATAAGATCGGCGCGGATTTCCGGGGCGACCCGTCGGCGGCGCTGATGGAAGTGCTCGACCCCGAACAGAACCGCGAGTTCCGCGACCATTACCTGGACGTGCCGTTCGACCTGTCGCAGACGATGTTCATCTGCACGGCCAATACGCTCGACACCATCCCCGGCCCATTGCGCGACCGC
>JAMCQN010000177.1 GCA_023382055.1 Chloroflexota bacterium | reverse complement strand
CCAAGAGCGACCGCTGCGCTATCATGAGGGTGCCTCCATACTCTGATGTGTAGCAACCTCAATGATATGGCGGCGGCCGCGTTTAGGCTGTGCCTGGGCGCGGCCTTCGATTTATGACCAACCCTCATTTAACCAATCAAACACCTTGGCATCACACAGGCTTTGGATGGCATATCGGGTGATGCGTCCGGATTTTAGCGCATGGTTTGTAACTAACGCAACAAAGAGGGGAGCAATTTAGCATTGCTCCCCTCTTTGGAATTCCGGTTTATGCCGGCGCTCACTTCGCCGTAATCTTGATCTGCTTCGGCTTGACGATTTCGGCCTTTGGCATCGTCAGCGTCAGCACGCCGTTCTCAAACTCAGCCTTGGCCTTATCAGGCGTCACCTCGGCAGGCAGGCTGATCGTGCGCTGGAAAGAAGCGCGGCGGATCTCGCGGCAATGCCAGCGGGTCTGCTCGTCCTTCTCGTTCGACTCTTCCGAGACTTCGCCCTTCAGCGTCACGGCGCCGCCCTCGAAAGTAATGTCCACATTCTCGGGCTTCCAGCCTGGCAGCGCAGCCTTGATGGTGTAGACGTCGTTGTCCTCAGTCACATCGATGGCCGGGACGCCCTCTCTGCCGCGCAGCGGCCAGTCATTAGCCCACTGCTCGGGGCTGATAAAGGCATTCTCCATCAGGCGGTTCATCATATCGCGCAACGAAAGCGACTCTGGCACAACTGGAGCATATGTCCGGCGAACGATTCGAGTAGTCATTTCTTATACCTCCGTAGTTAACTGTCTGTGATCCGATCTGTTATTGAACGATGTCCCCATCGTACGCAGGCAGTATTAGAAATGGTTAGGCGAAAAGTTAGAGGATTGTTGGAGGTTGCTACACAAAAGCAAACGGCCAACTCTTTCGAGTTGGCCGTTTACCGCGCCGCAGCAACTACAGGCTGTTAACCTGAGGTGATGCTGCGGCGCTCTGTTTATGACTATTACTCATGCAGACATCACCTCCAGATAAAAGGATAGCTATTCTGTTCTGTTAACCCGATTGCTATCGGGGTAACAATTCCCAGATTATACGTTGATCCTTATATTAAGCAATAGCAGCGCCAGCCGTTTTGATTAGAGTTTGGTGAGAGTCTGCGCCTCTTTCGCCGAACCCTGCCGGTGAATCTGCGCCAGCAACGCACAACTAAGCATGAACGCGCTGGATAAATCCAACAGGAACAGCGAGTGGTCAACCATGCCGTGCGCCACCATATCGGCCAATAATCCCGCGATGCCTATGACCATCGGTCGAAACATAATTACGTCCGGCTGATTCAAGGCGCGTCTGATAGCGCCCCAGAGTCCTGCTGCCAAGCCTACGGCGACCAGAAGCCCCAACATGCCCAGGCGTGTAGCGAAGTCCAGGATGATGTTGTGGGGATGGGAAAGATCTGGCTCCTGCCAGGCCGCAGGCAGAATATAGTGCCCGCGATAGGCATACAGAAAGTTATCCGGGCCTACACCAAGGATTGGATGATCGCGGAACATCGCGATGGCGCTCTGCCACAGGTTGATGCGGAAAAAGCCGGTTCCGTGTGTCAAGTCAAACGCATTTTCAAAACGCGTGTGAACCAGAAGCGGCTCCGCCACACCGCTGACAATAACCAGCAGCGCCAACACGACGCATGCCACCATGGCAACAGCGACGATACGCCAACGTCCCCCTCCTAAAAAGCATACGACGACAATCGCCGCCGGCACACCCAGCAGCAACGCGCCGCGGGATGCGCTTAATAGCAGCGCCAGCGCAACGGGAAGCAGACTGAGTGTGTACAGCAGTCGGCGCGACGTGATGATTTTAGCCAGCGGCATGCCGGCAAGAGCCAGTCTCCTGCGCCCTGTCGTCAAGGCTTTATCCTGCAACGGCCAGCGACCAAACAACGTCATCGCGAGTAACAGCGGGAAAATGCGGCCGAGGTAGAGCGCATCGTTATTGGGTGAGCCATAAACGCTGCGGATGCGCGGGAAACCCAGTTCCGCCGGGAAAACATCCCCGCGCGCATAGTTAAACAATCCGATTACAGCGATGGCGACTGCGCCCAGCACAAAACCATCCACGATGCGCCAGACTGCGTCCGCAGGCATTTTCTGCGTGCGGATCAGCATAAACAGAATTGCCGGCTCCACGATCACCAGGCGCAGTTCGCGCAACGCCTCGACCTTGTAGTCCGCCTGCATCGTGGAAATTGCCGCAACGATCACTAATGCCAGGATGCTCCAGTCGAGTAGCGTGGCCTGCGCTAGAGCAGACCGGAGCGCCGAGCCGAGATGGAAGCGTTGGCCGGCATTCTTCGCCGTACGCAGCGTCTGGCGCAACTCGCCGAGTCGTCCGACCGCCCACGAGACTGTGCACATGATGATCAGCAATTCGACCATCGAGAAGCTTTTGGCGAACAGGCGCTGCGGGATGAGGTAAAACGGAATGAAGAAGGCCAGCAGCATCAGACCGATGTCCAGCCGCAGCAGAACCAGAACAAACAGTACGAGCAGCGCGATCAGGCTGAGTACGAACACGGGCGACCAGAATGCGATGCCTGAAACGACGCCTGTCAGGACAAGGTTGACTGGCGTGCCCAGGTTGCGATAGGCGTTTGCCGCATCCTGCGCCCAGGTCAGCGATGCTGTCAACCAGACGATCAGCGCTGTCGCAACTGCTTGCCAGGGCGACACGCGCACCTGAAGCCGGATGCGCCGCAGCAAATCGCCCCAGCGCACCCGCGGCAGGCTGACGACAAGACCCAGCAGTGACAACAGGAGCACGGCAACGCCTGCCGGCACAACCGCGTTCGCGAGAGTGACGGCTGCGCTGGGCGCAGCACGGCTGCTCCAACCGATCAAAGCCCACTGGTTCCAGCCGCGGTCTATCGCGATATCCGCCGTGTGCTCGCCAGGCCCCAGGTTATCGGCCACGGCTATCGTGTCGATATGGGGCAGGTCATCCGGAGAAGTCAGGATGAGATAGGAACCGCGTTCCTCAACAGGCAGCAGATTGGCGGGTTTGCCGTCAACGGTGATGAACATATAGGCGCGGTAATCGCCTCGGCGGACGATCATCGCCAGCGCATCGCCGCCGAAATGGAACGTCACGCGAGCGTCGGCGCGTTGCGGGATATCGGCGCCTAATTCGCTGAATCGCCAGCCTTCCGAATAGGTTGCGTCCGGATTAGGGCTATACACGGGCTGTGTCGTGGCGGTATCTGTTTGCCCAGAGTTGCCATAACCCACCACAGCCCACTGCGCTCGCGGCGCGCCGGCTGCGACCGGCAACGCCCGGATGAGTGCGTCGTATACCGGGCGCGGCCGCCCTGTCTGATCGAGCAGCGAGAAACCCCATAATGGGTCGGTAGGCGCAACGGCAGGCTGCAGCGTGCTGAGGAACATGGCGCTTGCCCAGGGCCATTCGTTCGCTGTACGCTGGATGGCCTGTGCCGTGTAGCCCGCTTGTTGCTGTTCGCTGACACTGCCCCATAACGACGGCTGCCCCTGCCAGTCGGGCAACTGCGCGTTCCAACCCCATTGGGTGAACCAGATCGGCTTATTCGCGTCCCCATGCGCAGCCATTTCCTCGCGCAGAAGGATTGCTCTGGAGAAGTTCATGACTGATGCATCAACGCGCCTGTCATCGGGAGGAGCGTCGAATCCGTAGGGTTTCGTGGCGGCGATATCGAAGGCATCGCGCCCGCCGGCTTCGTATAACTTGCGCAGGTAGAGCTCAGGCGACAGGTTGACATCCGATTGCTCCACGGTCGGCGCCAGACCTGCCAGCACAATTCGGGCAGACGGATTCACCATCTTTATCGCTGCGCGCGCCGCCTGTAGAAGATGCAGGTATCCCCGCGGATTGATCAGACCATTGCCCCATTTCGCCGACAAGTTAGGCTCGTCCCAGATTTGATAGGCCAGTATGGCCGATTTGCCGTCCGCCATCGGGACATCGTAGCGTCGCGCAAAGAGATGGGCAAACTCGGCGTAATCTCCGGCGGCTTGCGGCGGCATCGTCTCAGTGGGTGGGTCCTCAGCAGAACCGCTGGCAGCTCTGGCCCAGACCGGCGTGGTG
Source organism: Chloroflexota bacterium (assembly GCA_023382055.1). GTDB lineage: Bacteria > Chloroflexota > Anaerolineae > J036 > Brachytrichaceae > CAIXPS01. The sequence continues at coordinate 63,182 of JAMCQN010000177.1, read as the reverse complement.
ACCAGCACCGGCAGAACCTGGATGCGGTATTCCTGTGTGGCGCTGAAGATACGGTCGCCGACGGTCCAATCCATCTGGCCGCGCGCCGGCTCCATGTCCGTCCAGCGGAATTCCTGGCGGACATAGCGCACGCCGCGCGATGCCAGATCGGCCAGCCGTTCGCGCAAAGTCGCATCGTCATACTGTTGCAGATCGGTGTTCACGCCGATCAACAATGATTGCGCATTGGCGACGGGTGCGGGGAAGCCGGGCAGCGTGCCGCGCAATTGCACCTGTTTGCTCTCACGGGCTGCGTAGATGCCTGTGATGGACAGGGCAAGCGCCAACGCGGCGAGTGCAGCGATCAGTCGATAACGCAGCATCTTATGACATCAGCGCAAAAACCGGTTATGCGATTAAGACAAGCGCCGGCATATTACTATGCGCCGTGCTGGTGGCCGTCGCCGAATGCATCATCACCAACGTTGGTCTGCGCAGCAAGATCATCGAACCAGGACGTTGCGAATTTGATGTCGCCATGTAGAAAATCCAGTTCGTCCAACGCCTCTTCAGCGGCTTCGGCGATCTCCTCGTCATCTGAATGAACGGCGCGATTCAATATGTCTCTGGCTGCGTCTCCACCGATCTGGCCCAATGCTTCGATTGCAGCATAGATAACGTCAGGTTCCGGGTCATCCAGCAGCTTGCCGAGATCGACCACGGCTTCATTGACTTCGAGTTCGCCGCAGGCGCGCGCCGCCTCAACTCGCATGGGCGGCAGCACATTGTTCAGTTGCCTTAATACCAGCTCGGTGTAATCATGGTCGCCGCTGCGGCCCATGGACGTTACCGCCGCCACGCGCAAGCCTTGATCCGAAGAGGCGTAAGCCTCACGAATGAGCTGCTCGATTTGTTCGTTCGAAACATACGACAACGATTCCAGGGCGCGATTGTAAATCAACGAGCCGGGCGGGTTCGTAATGATGGCGCCCATTAAAGCGGAGTACACCTGGTCTCGGCGCTGGCGGGTGAGTTTTTCCAGCTCTGCCAACACCATGAAACGTCCCAGAGACGTGGCGCAAGCGGCGCGAACGATTGGTGAAGGATCGCTGCGCAGCAGAATGACGAGGGGATCGATCAAGCCGGGCGTCTCGTCCTCCCACAATCCTTCCACCGAAGCCAGGCGGACGCTTTCTTCCACATCGCTCAGTGTAAAGTGAAAAATGGCGTTGAAGTCCAGCTCGATGTCATTCTCAGCCATCTCGCGCAATTGATCGGCGATCATGGATCGCCGGTTGGCGTTCAACAATGGCCAGGCTGTCTGCAGTTCGGCCAGTTGGTCGCCATCAAGACTGGTCAGGCCGCGCAATAGTCGCGGCGTAGGGGCCGCAGTAGCTGCGAGCGAACGCAATGCGGTCTCAAACGTGACAGTAGGCTTTTTCATCTCAGGCTGATCGGGTTGATGATGTCGAAGACCGCAATGACGGCTGACAACGCCAGCAATATGATAATGCCAATCCCATGCACCCACTGTTCGCGCAGTGGATCAATGCGTCGTCCGCGCACCCATTCGATCAGCACGAAGACAATTCTGCCGCCATCCAGCGCCGGTATGGGCAGCAGGTTGGTGATGCCTAGAATCAGGCTCAGGAGACCGGCAAAGCGAATGAAGGGGAATAGCCCCTGCACGTCATTTTCGCGGATCAACTCGACCCCGATGCCGGTGATACCGACGATACCTGTCGGACGCGCCTGTGAAAGCGACAGGGTGCCGCGGATCAGTTCGACCGGTACGCGCACCATCGAATCCATAACCGTCGCCGCATCGGTTGATGCCGCTACGAAGGCTTGATCAAAGGTATAGGGAATGCGCTCTGCCTTGATGGCGATCAACGACAGACTTACACCAAGCGGCGTCTCCGGGTTCGCATCGGCAGGGATAGATCCGTCCAACGCTACCTCATGCGATACGCCCGCGGCGTCTTTGCGCATCACCTCCACGTTGAAGGGCTTGCCGATGGCAGCCTGCGAGGCCTGCTTCAGCGGGATAACGCTGGCCTGCTGAGCACTGTTGGAGTCGATGTGCTGCGTCATGTCCTGTCCATTGGCAGCTAAAACGATATCGCCGGGCATAAAGCCAAGCTTTGCCGCCGGACTGCCCGGATTGACGCTGTCGATGCGATACTGCCCTTCAGTTACCTGGGTGGCGAAAAGCAGATAAGCCAGAAATAGAATGACGATCGCTGCGATAAAGTTCATTCCGGGGCCTGCAACCAGGGTGATAAAACGCCAGCGCTTCGGTTGAGCCGCGAAACTGTGCGGGTCGGTGGGGTCTTCCTCGCCGGTCATGCGCACAAATGCGCCGATCGGCAGCCAGTTCAACGAGTAGACCGTTTCGCCGCGTTTGAAGAGTGTCAACGCCCGCGGCGGAAAACCCATGCCAAACTCTTCCACGCGGATGCCCGCCCTTTTTGCCGCCAGAAAGTGCCCTAACTCATGCACAAACATCAGCGGGCCGAGCAAGATGATGAAGACCGGTATACCGGTGAGTATCGAATTGAGTACATCCATTTACGTTATCCACCTGCCGTTGGCGAAAGTGAAACCGCAAGGCAGGTTCCAGCATCACCCATCGCAGTTCCATCATCACGCTTGACGCCTTTGGAACCACTGGAAAATCTATAACTCATCCAACCTAGATTATACGAGATTGGCTGAGAGTCTTGTGAGCCTATACCGCGCACTGTTATTGTCAACCCCAAAGCCGGTGACAACATAACCATCTGTGAATGCTCGCTCGAACTGCTCGCGCGTGCGCAAGCGCCACTCAAGCGCCTGCTGCATGTCGATCCGTTTGATCGCCTGGAAGTCGGCTGGTATGGCAATCTCCGTGCTGAGGCCATCATCAGCAGGCCGCGGGCGCTGTTCGTCCAGCCACCATTCCACTTCAAATCGATCAGTCGGCAGGCCCGCGTTCAGGTTATCGGCCATGTCGCCATAGACATTGCGCTCGTAAATGCGACAGATGCATCCCAGCTTGCGGATGTTCAGTGCGGCATTGCGGGCTTCGAGCGGATCATAGGTCCATGTCATCAGGTTGATTCCCTGCGCTAATGCTGCATCGCGCTGCGCCAGCTTGAGCGCCGTGCCGATGCCGCGCCCCTGCCAGCGCTCATCGATGGCGGCCATATGAGAATGCTGACTCAGACCGTGGCGCGCTTCCGGATAAGGCGTAGGTGCGACGAAACTCAAGACAAACCCGATCATGGCCTGGCTGGACGTGTCGAAAGCGCCGATGGCGACGCCGCCATGCCGCTCGACAGCCACGGTCATATTCACCGGCACGGCAAACGACTCTCCCCAGATGCGACCCTGAAGCTCCTGGCACTGTTCATGATCGTGTATGGACTCAAACGGTCGGATGACATAGTCACCCACGGCTGGTGGGTACGGTATTGCAGGCACCTGATCCTGACCTGTTTGTTGAGGTTTCAATGGATAGGTATGCCAGCAACTGACACAAGGGTTTCGGCGCCGTCAGACGCAACGGTGCCCTTGCCGGCCAGCTTACCCTGCATGCTCCATGGACCTGTCCAGTCGATGGTGACATCGGCGAGCTGGCCGCGCCAGTCGCGTCCAGCATCGTCAAAGAAGACGAGTTTGTTACTGGGCGTGCGCCCGCGCCATTTGCCTTTATGGCGGTCTTCCACCAGCACCTGCACCGTCTGTCCCATCAGCCGGGCGTTGATCTGGGCAGAGATGCGTTCCTGCTGATCCTCCAGCATGCGGAAGCGCCGTTCTTTCTCTGCGGCGGGGACATCGTCCACCAGACTGCGGCTGGCAATGGTATTCGGTCGTGTAGAGTACTGCGCTATATGGATGACATCCAGTTTCAACTCTTCCAGCAGATCATACGTATGCATGAACTGCGTCTCCGTCTCGCCGCAGAATCCGACGATGATATCGGTGGCGATACCGGCATGCGGCAACTTGGCGCGGATACGGCCGATAAGCGCGCGGTAGTCATCAGCCGTGTAGCCGCGACGCATCTGTAAAAGCACCTCGTCGTCGCCAGCTTGCACCGGCGCCTCGATATGAGGCATCACCTTGGGGTACTCGCGGATCGCGTCCAGCAACTCGTCAGTCATCCAATTCGGGTGGGAGGTCAGGAAACGAATGCGGTATAAGCCCTTGATCTCGCTTAACAGACGGAACAACTCGACTAGAGGCGTCTTCAGCGGGGTGTTCTGCGAGGGGCGGCCTGAAGCAGCGCCGGGATTGTACGCACGGATCGCATAGTCATCACCCAGCAGATCATAACCGTACCTGTCGACGATCTGGCCAAGCAACGTCACCTCGCGCACGCCCTGCTGGACCATGGCGCGCACATCGGCAACGATATCGCCGACGGGCCGGCTGCGCTCCACGCCGCGCCTGAATGGAATAATGCAGAACGTACACGCATGTGAGCAGCCATAAACAATGGGCACGTGGGCAGCCACCTGGGCGCCGCGCAGGTGGGCCGGCAAGCCATATGCGGACTCCGCACGCGCCTCATAATCGCCATCCTGCAGGGCAAAGCGGGTCTGGGTCTCCGTCTGCGCCAGCACCTTGCCATCGCGCTGCAACAACAGGTCGATCATCGGCTTGGGATCGCTGGGCGCCATGAACACATCGACATAAGGAAAGGCTTTCTGCAAAGGTGAATTGCCTCGCACACCCACCAGACAACCCATCACGCCGATAACAGCTTCGGGTTTCTGACGCTTGATCGGCTTTAGCGTCTGGATATAGCTGTACGCTTTATCCTCCGCGTTCTGGCGCACAACACATGTATTGAGTACGAGTACATCCGCCTCGGCGCGCGTCTCTGTCGCCTCTAAACCCAGTTTCTCCAGTTCAGTTGCCAGCCGTTGCGAATCGGCTTCATTCATCTGGCAGCCGAAAGTAGCGATGTGGTACTTCATTCGCGGAGTCTCTAACGCCATGATTCAAACACCTGCGATCCAGTCAATCTTTGCTTAGAACCTATCCCAGCCCAGTGGAGAAGTCTGACTTCTTGCAGAAGTCAGACTTCTGAGTGTCGTAATTATGACCGTGTAATGTCTTGCGCCCCACGATCAGTATAAGTCGCCAGATCAGCGCTATTTTATCGCCATTTACGCGCGGTCTCAGCCAGTCGCGCATAGCCGGTGAGCCGTTCAGCAGGCCATCGCGCACTTTCGCGGTCGTCCGCGCATCGCAACCGGCGCGACGCATGTGATCGTCAAAATCGAGTTCCATCGCATACCTGGCGAGGTGAACCGCTCCCAGTTCAGCAGCACAGAACAAGCTGGACCAACCATTCACAGTCAGCAGCGCGACGTGCGACGGATCGCGCCAGGTTTCCCAGGCGTTGACCTCATCGGCCGCGGTCCGGTTGTTGGGCGCAATCCCGTCGATCACGGCTACCAGCCCGCCCGGTTTGCACACCCGCGCCATCTCGCGCACCGCCTGGCCGGGTTCGCTGAAATGATGGGCGGCAATCCTGCAGGTAACCAGGTCAAAGCGGTCGTCTGAATACGGTAACGCCTCTGCATCGGCTTTTTCGAAGCGGATATTCAGCAGTTCCCGTTCGCGGGCGACCCGTTCAGCCGCCTGCAGCATGCGCTCGGTGATGTCGGTCGCCGTGACATGCTTCACCAGCGGCGCAAACGCGCAGGCGCAGTGTCCGCCGCCCGTCGCCACGTCAAGGACATTCCAGGCACTCGCGGGTTGCACCAGCCTGACCATGTCAGCCAGGCTCTCACCACCGGCAAACAAAGTGCTGCGCGCATAATTCTCGGCGTTCGCGCCGAACTGGTCTTGAACGGTTTGTTTCTGGTCTGTCACGTAACTCAACTCACCCGGCGAATTGGGCGATTCTACCTTACTGTATAAAAGATGGCATACTTGGTGTACTAGCTGGCGTATATGGCGCTAACCGATCTGGAAGCGGAGATCAGTGAATGTTTACAAAGATACTTGTTGCCAATCGCGGTGAAATAGCTGTGCGGATTGTAAGAGCGTGTCATGAGTTGGGTATCGGCACGGTGGCGGTGTATTCAGATGTGGATCGTAACGCGCTGCATGTGCGCCTGTCCGATGAGGCTTATCATATCGGCGCCGCGCCGGCGCGAGAGTCCTACTTGCGGATAGACCGGCTTCTGGAAGTGGCTAAAAAGTCGGGCGCTGATGCGATCCACCCCGGCTATGGTTTCCTGGCTGAGCGTGAAGATTTCGCACAGGCCTGCGCGGATGCAGGCATAACCTTCATCGGGCCATCCCCGCACGCCATCGCAAAGATGGGCGATAAAGCCGTCGCGCGCGCGACGGTGCAGAAGGCCGGAGTGCAAGTGATCCCCGGCACAGAGGGCGAGGCGAATCTCACTGACGACGAATTGCTGGCCATATCGCCCAGCATCGGGTTTCCGCTGTTGATAAAGGCGAGCGCCGGCGGCGGCGGTAAAGGTCAACGCGAGGTGCGCCACATTGAGGAGATGCCGGCTCTGCTGGTAAGCGCGCGCCGCGAGGCCGAGTCATCCTTTGGCGATGGCGCCGTATACCTGGAGAAGCTGGTTGAGGGCGCGCGCCATATCGAGTTCCAGCTCCTGGGCGACGAGTTCGGGAATATCATCCACCTGGGTGAACGTGAGTGCAGCCTGCAGAGGCGCCGTCAGAAACTGGTGGAGGAATCCCCTTCCCCGGTGATGAACCAATCGTTGCGCGCCCGGATGGGGGAAATGGCGGTGCGGGCAGCCAAGGCCATCAACTATACCAACGCCGGCACGATCGAGTATCTACTGGACAGGCAAAACAATTTCTACTTCATGGAGATGAATACCCGCCTGCAGGTAGAGCATCCGATCACCGAGCGCGTTACCGGCGTTGATATCGTCAAGGAGCAGATTCGCATCGCGCGCGGGCGCAAGCTGCGTTACGCGCAATGCGATGTCGAGCAGAACGGCTGGGCGATCGAGTGCCGTATCAATGCCGAAGATCCATTCGCCAACTTCATGCCAAGCACCGGCGTTATAACCCGCATCAATTTCCCTACCGGCCCGGGAGTGCGTGTAGATACCGGCGTGTACGAGGGCTTTGAGGTGACGCCGTTCTATGATTCCATGATCGCCAAAGTAATCTGCTGGGGCGACACGCGCGCCGAAGCCGTCATGCGCATGCGCAGGGCGCTGTCGGAATTCCGCATCATGGGCGTCAAGACCAACATACCGTTTCACGTTAAGCTGGTGGGCAGCCTGCGTTTTCAGGCCGGAACATTCGACACGCGCTTTGTGGAAGACCGCTTCGCGCTGGAGGAGCAGGAACCGCCATTCCCGGAAATCGCGGCAATTGCGGCCACGATGGTTGCACACCAGCGCGGCCAGCACACGGCCAGCCACATCGAGCGAAATGAACGGCGCACAATGTTACGCTGGAAATGGAGTACCTGGTGATCAAGGCGCCGCAGCGTTTAGCCTGGACGGTCCTGCTGGCTTCATTACTGTCGTGTTGCGCACTGGCAGTCGGTGTGCCGACCGCGGCTATGTCGTTTGTAAACAATACGACCTATACCGCCTTGATTTTCGTAAAGCTTCAGGCCGGGCGCACAAACGTCTTTACGCCCCCCGCGACTGAAGCGGATGCGCGGGTGGTCGGCCAGGATGGGCGCGCGCTCGATGAAGGCAGCACGATCATTGTCGACGGGGATATACCCTCGCAGGCATACCTGACTATCGGGCAGAATGACACAATCACCGGGACGCTGGTGTCCATGCAGTTGTACTCGGGATCGCGCATACAGGTCACGCGCGCACGCATCCCCCGCTTTCATATCGCCAATACACCGAGTGAGGTGACGATCAAACTGCTGAGCGGGCGGGTGCAGATCCAGACCAGCAACCTGACGGATCATGATCTGAACCTGACGGTGCGCAGCGAGCATATGTCGGCCGTGCTTGACGATGGATCATACTCATTCGAGGTCACGCCGGAGGAGACGAGCCTGTATGTACGCACCGGTTCGGCGCAGATCACCTCCGCGGCAAAACCGGAGACTTTCAATATTGAGGCCAACCAGCGCACGATCGTCCATAAAGGCGAGGGGATTGTGCCAGGTTTGTATGCGCCGCCGCGCGATCTGGTGCGCAACGGTCGCTTCCAGTCGCCGCTCGACAAGGACTGGGAACCCATCACCGATGTATCGGTTCCGGGCGATGTGACGGGCACCGTCCAGATAATCGGTTCTGGCGCGAATACGGCGCTGATGCTGTCGCGACCCGGCGTCGGCCTCAACTGGGGACGAACCGGCGTTAAGCAGATGATCAACGAAAATATCAGCGGGCGTTCATCGCTGCAATTGCGTCTGAATTTCGCCATCCTGTACCAGGAACTCAAGGTATGCGGCGGACAGGGAAGCGAATGCCCACTGATGGTGAAGATCAACTACCACACGAAGGACGGCGCGACTGCCGACTGGACTCAGGGCTTTTACGCCGATGGCACGCCATCCATGCCTGACCTGCCTGACTTTATTGTGCAGTCAGCCGAGCCGCGCACCAAACACATCGCCACGCGCCTGGGCCGGGACGAACCCTATGAGTCTCCCAACCTGGTCGAAACGATCCCGGGTATAGAGTATCTGAACTACATCCAGATTTACGCAGAAGGACACGGGGTGCAAACGCGCGTCAACTCCGTGGAGTTACTGGTACTGGATTAGGTCGACGCTCTGTTCCGGTTGCAGTTCCAGTTGACCATAGTAATCAACCAGAGTGCCCTGGGCGACAATCCCATCACCGACGCGGAGCGTACGTGAAAATGGCACGTTGAACCAGGCGTCGAACATCGCCACGGTAATCGCACCGCCTGCGTTGTCTTTGAGGTCGAGCAATATGCCAGTCTTCATGGGGCGGAGCTTATTCACAATGCCGCGCACCGCCACCCATTGCCCGGTCATATTCTTATTTATCGCCGCGAGCGGCCGCAGGTCGTATTCCATCGGCGGCGCTGCGACGATTTCCTGCGCGCTGTTGGCAAGCAGTTCGCGTTTGCCGCGATATTCAGCGACAGCGCCGGTGACGCTGATCCAGTCTCCGACTGAAACCGCTGGCGATTCACCGAAGATATTCCGCAGGTTCAGCGGGATGAGCAGGTCAGCTTCTGCGCTGCCCGCGCGCAGGCTGATGATCCGTAAGCCGCTGCCGGCATCGCGCACGCGTCGCACCTGTGCAATGGTGGCAGCCCTGTCGCCAGGCCGCATGGCGCCCAGCGCCGATAATGCGATGACCTGCACCGGTGCGGCATCCAGCGCCAACGCCTCTGCCGCGTTCAGGGTCAGGGATGGTTCGTCTTCACGCACGCGCAGTGTGCCTTCAACCGTTACACGGCTGCCGGGCATTGGAATGCGCCCTATAGCGACCAGCTTATCGAGTACTGCGCGATACGCCGTTACCCGTATCAGTCCACTGGCATCCTGCACCTCAAATGACATGTAGCCGTCAGCCAGGGAGAGCGAGGGGTAATCGATCACTGCTCCCGCAACACGCACGTAGGCGAAGTTCATCGCGGGGCTGATTGCCGAAATCGCCGTAAGAGGACGAGCGATCGCGCGGGAAGCCAGTACCAGCGCAATGACACCAGCGATTGCCAGGACTAACACTGATCCTTTAAGCAGTCGCATCGTGGCGCCGGCTCCGGTGAATGATGTCAGTTCTGTGGAGGCGGTACCGGCAGGTCATCGATTTTGGTGTTAAGCCACTTTTCACCTTCCTCGATCAACATAATCGGTATGCCATCCTTGATCGGGTACTTGCGCCCGCACTCGAGTTGAACCAGCCAGTAATCCTTGATCAGTGTCAGCCGGCCGGGGTCAGCGCCGGGCTGGCGCGTGGCGCCGGAGACGCAATGCGGACAGCGCAAAATATCCAACAGTTCCGTACTTATATTTGCCATTCAATCTTTCTCCAGGTTCGCAACCGGCGGGTGTTCCACCGGCGCCTCTCGGTAATAACGTTTCTTATATGCTCGTGATTATACGTAGGAATCCCATACAATCTGTTCATTACACACCTGCGACCGTTGCCATCTCCGCCAGTTGTTCGATGAGTTGCATCAGGCGCGCCTTCCATACCTCAGGCGGACCGCTGCGCAGAAATGACACCTGGCGCCGTCCGATGTTGGCATCTTCACCCAGCAGACGCGCCACGGCGTTGCGGTCGAGTTTCTCGATAGACTCGGCGCGAATCACAAAACGGTTGCCCTCGGTGGTGATGGACTGCGCGCCCAGGGCCGTCGCGAACAGCTTCAGGCGCGCCTGGTATGTCAGGTTCAACACGGCCTGAGGCAATTTGCCAAAGCGATCAGCCAGCTCCTCCTCAAAAAGCCGTATCTTCTCTTCGGTGTCGAGGCTGGCAACCCGCCGGTACATCTGCAAGCGCAATGGCTGATCGCCGATATAGTTCTGCGGCAGCCCGATGGTCAGCGGCAGATCGATAGTCACCGGCGTCGGCTCAGGCGCCGGTAAAGCGGTGCCATCGCGCAGGGCGCGCAGGGTAGATACCTCGCGCGCGAGCAGGCGCGTATACAGGTCGAGACCGATGCTGGCAACCTGGCCGCTCTGGCGCGGCCCAAGGATATCGCCCGCGCCGCGCAGTTCCAGGTCGCGCATGGCGATCATGTAGCCTGCGCCGATTCCAGCCGCCTCGCGCAGCGTCTCCAGGCGCTCGCGCGCCTCAACTGTCATATGGGTGCGGCGGTCATACAGGAAATAGGCATAGGCTTGCGTCGTCGAGCGCCCCACCCTGCCGCGCAACTGGTATAAGTCGGCCAGACCGAAATGGTCGGCGCGGTCGATGATGATGGTATTGGCATTGGAGATATCCAGCCCGCTTTCAACGATGTTCGTGGACAGCAGGATGTCGGTTCTGCCGTCGGCGAACTCATTCATGATGCGCGCCAGCGCGCGTTCTTCCATCTGACCATGCGCGACCGCGATGCTGGCCTCCGGCGCCAGGCGGCGAAGTTTGGTTTCCAGCAGATGGATGCTGTTGATGCGGTTGTGGACGAAGAACACCTGGCCTTCACGGTCCAGTTCGCGTTGTATGGACTGCTTCACAATCGTGTCATCGAAGGGTCCCACATAGCTGATGATCGGCAACCGTTCAGCAGGCGGGGTTTCGATGCGGCTGACGTCGCGGATGCCAGTCAGTCCGAAGTACAGCGTGCGGGGTATCGGCGTGGCTGTCAGCGTCATGACGTGCACGCTGGCGCGCATCTTCTTCAGTTTCTCTTTGGCCGCGGCGCCGAAGCGCTGTTCCTCGTCGATGATCAACAATCCCAGGTTGGCGAACTGGACATTGTTCGAGAGTAGCGCGTGCGTGCCGATCACGATATCCACCGCGCCCTCGCGGATGCCATCGACGACCTTGTGTTTTTCGGCGCTGGTGCGGAAACGCGACAGCATCTCGACCTTGATCGGGTACGACGCCATACGGCGCGTGAAGGTCATCCAATGCTGCTGCGCCAATACGGTAGTCGGCGCCAGCACGGCCACCTGGAAATCATCCTGTACGGCCTTGAACGCCGCGCGCAACGCCACCTCCGTCTTGCCGAATCCAACATCGCCGCATACGAGCCGGTCCATTGGCTTGGTATGTTCAAGATCGCGTTTTACATCCTGGATGGCGCGCAGTTGGTCATCGGTTTCCATATAGGGGAAACTGGCCTCCAGTTCGGCCTGCCAGGGTGTATCTTTGCTGAGCGCAACGCCCTGCGCCATTTCGCGGGCGGCGTACAGTTGCAGCATGTCGCGCGCGACCTGCGCCGCCGCGCCGCGCGCTTTTTGCTTAACCTGCACCCATTCGGTGGCGCCCAGTTTGCTGAGCGTGGGACGCGACTCATCGCTGCCGACGTAACGCGACACGCGATCGAGCTGGTGAAGCGGGACATACAGCCGGTCGGCATCGCTATATTCGAGCAGAAGGTATTCCCGTTCGCCTTCTGCCGGCTCCATCAGGGTTCCTGTATTGACGGTCAACCGCACCAGACCGCGGAATATCCCGATACCATAGTCCTCATGCACGACGACATCGCCGGTTTGCCAGTCGGCAAAAGCGCGTTCGGGCGCAGCTTTGCGCGCGCGGCCAAACTGCCACGATTCAGGCCGCACGTAACCGAATATCTCGGCATCGGTGATGAGAATCAGGCTGGGCGGGGCTTGCCGACCGAATGCCGCCGTGCTGCCCTGTGAGGAGGCGACCTGCTCCGTAAAGATAAAGCCCTCAGGGAGCGCGCCGGTAACGAACGACAGGCCGTCTGCAGGCGCTTCATCGAACCCGCTCTGCGGCGCAATGACCGAGTTGCGCTCCGACCATAGCTCAGCCAGACGTCCGGCTTGCCGAGATATGACTACGACATTCGCTGGCGCGTCTTGTGAGTCTTTTTCGGCGGGTACCGCCACGCTGCTGTGCAGGTATTCCATGACGGGATTCAATTGCCCTGCAAAGTGCGGCGCAGCAGTGAAATGTTCCGCCAGGGCATGCCGCGTCAACACGCGGGATTCCAGCGGCTGGCCCAGCACAAGTACACGGGGCAGCCTGCCTCGCGACATGCGATAGCCGTCCCATGTAATGAAAGGCACGCCCTGGTCATGCACATTAGCCACGGGTCTGGTGTTGGGGGTTTCGGTACGGTCTTCTTCAGTATCGGTCTCAACGACCCGCACTGTCTCTCGCTCGCGCTCGGCCTTCGCCTCAAGCAACGTCCACGCGTCTCGCAATTCCTCCTCATCGTCGATGACGAGCAATCCCTCGTCACCCAGATAATCCAAAAGAGTAGCCTGTCGCGCCGGCTGTGTGTCGACGACCATGCTTTCAAGAGGTGTAATCAACAGGCGGTCGATCATCTCTCCGCTGCGCTGCGTGCCGGGGTCGAACAGACGGATCGACTCGATCTGGTTTCCGAACAACTCGATGCGCGCCGGCAATGCATGCGCCGGCGACCAGACATCGATGATGCCGCCGCGCCTGCTGAATGCGCCGATGCGCTCGACGACACTCTCATTTTCGTAACCAGCCGCGACCCATTGCGCCAGCGTCGTCTCCAGCGCAATAGGCTGGTCGCGCCGCAAAGTGCGGATTGCAGCCCTGTATATCGCCGGAGGCAATGTGGGATGCATCAACGCGCGCGGGCTGGTCACAATGACCGGACTCGTTTCTGCAGCGGCAGCCTTCAAAGTGCATTGGTAGAGCGCCGCGAGAACGACACTGCGCTGCACGGTGACATCGATCACCGGCGCCACCGTGTCATAGAATGCAGTGTTTGGCTCGACTGAACGCAGGATATCCGCTGGCGCAGTCGCGGCATCGCTTCCAGTCAGCGCCAGCGAGCGCAGCGCGTCGAAGGTTGTGCGCGCGCCTTCCACCGACGAAACCAGGTATACGATAGGGCGCTGCAGTTCATGCTTCAGCGCAGCGACCAGCAAGGGCCGCGCGGCGCGCAAAAGGCCCACCCCGCGCGATGCATCGATCGCGCGCGCTTGCACAGTTTCCGCGAGGCTCTGAAAGTCAGGGTTGCGTAGAATGGGAGCAATGAGTCCGTACAACGACATAGCCAGAAGATTGTAAATCAGATCAACCCAATCGAGGAGAATGGAGAGTCCGGCCAACGACCAATCATGACGCTCTACCTGATCGCTACGCCCATCGGCAATCTCGGGGATATTACGTTGCGCGCGCTCGACACGCTGCGCAGCGTGGATATCATCGCCAGCGAGGACACCCGCAAAACCGGCCTGCTCCTGAAGCACTTCGATATCCAGAAGCCCCAGGTTTCGTTTCACGAGCACAATGAGCAGTCGGCTGGACGTAAACTGTTGTCATTGTTGCAGCAGGGCCAGACGGTCGCCCTGGTGACGAACGCCGGCACACCTGGCGTGTCCGACCCCGGCTTTACGCTGGTGCGGCATGCCATTGAAAATGGCATCCCGGTGACAATGATCCCCGGCGCCAGCGCGCTCATCATGGCGCTGGTTCTATCCGGCTTGCCGCTGCACGCATTCACCTTTCGCGGTTTCGCGCCGCGCAAGTCGGTTGCCCGGCGGCGCTTCTTCGACATCGACAGGGACTCTCCTCACACCCTGATTTTCTATGAAAGCCCCTTCCGCCTGGAGGAATTCCTGGTCGATGCGCTGGCCGTGTATGGCGACCGGCGCGCGGCGCTGGCAAACGACTTGACCAAGATGTTTGAACAGGTACGGCGCGGGACATTATCTGAACTGCTTGAGAGTGTGAAAGGCATGGAATTGAAAGGCGAATACACGATCGTGATTGCCGGCTCGCCTGCGGAGCGTCGCAAGGCCGCCGCCCGACCAGAGAGTGACGATACCTCGGTGGAAAATGAGTAGCCAACTGCATCTTCCACATGGCGACCTGGATATCCCCGCATTCCTGCCGGATGCCACACTGGGTGTCGTGCGCTCGCTGGATAGCGCCGACCTGGAGCGCTGCGGCACGCAGGCACTGGTGATGAATACGTTTCATCTGATGCAGCGCCCGGGGTCCTCCACCGTGCAGGCGTTGGGCGGATTGCACCGCATGTCGGGCTGGCCGCACCCGATTGTCACCGACTCCGGCGGATTCCAAGCCTACTCGCTCATCCGGCAGAATCCAAAAAACGGCAGCCTGAACAATCAGGGCATTATCTTCCGTCCGGAAGGGTCGGACAGGAAACTGCAACTCACACCGGAGAAAACGATACAACTGCAAGTCAGCTACGGCTCTGACATCGTCATCTGCCTGGATGATTGCACCAATGCCGAAGACCCAATCGACACACAGAAAGAGTCCGTGACGCGCACGATTGCATGGGCGCGCCGTTGTAAAGAGGCTTATACACGGCTGATCGAGCAAAAAGAATACGCCGATGGGCAGCGCCCGCTGCTGTTCGGCGTGGTGCAGGGCGGCAGCATCCGGGAGGAACGTATACGCTGCGCAGATGCATTACTCGAAATCGGCTTCGACGGCTACGGATACGGCGGCTGGCCGATCGACAACCAGGGGAACCTGCTGACCGATATCGTCGGCTATACCCGCGAGATCATCCCATCCGAATACCCTATGCATGCACTGGGCATCGGGCACCCGCCCAGCATCGTCGCCTGCACGCAGATTGGTTATCGCCTGTTCGACAGTGCGATGCCAACCCGCGATGCCCGCCACGCGCGCCTGTACACGTTCAACAGCGATCCAGCTCTACGGCGTGAATTGAGCGATGATTGGTTCGCTTATGTTTATATCAGTGATGACAAACACATCAAAGACAATCGCCCGATCAGTCCATGGTGCGACTGTCTGTGCTGTACGCGTTATTCGTTGGGCTACCTGCACCATCTTTACAAAATCAACGACAGCGCGTTTTTCCGACTCGCTACGATACATAACCTGCGCTTTATGGCCATGCTAATGGCTAAACTGAATGCGACGACATAAATCATGGCGGAACTCGATGATCTTGTCACTGATATAAAAGCAACCCGCAAATATCGCTATGTTGCCAGTGATTTTATCCGCAGCCTGGGCGCGCGGGAACTAGCCAAACGCAACAGTTACAAAGAAGCCGTCAAGGCCACCAGGAACAAATTGCACCAGGTGGGTGGCGCATACCTGGATGGCAATCCGTCGTACGACATGTGGCTGGATGAGATACGGCAGGCAACGGAAGGCAGTCGTGACGATATCCGCGACACATGCCGGCGCATTATGTCCTTCCATTCCTCTACCCGCGAACGCCTGGGCGACCTTGATCGCTTCTACGACACCATCTTCAGCGCGATTCCACCGGTTGCCTCCATACTGGACGTTGCCTGTGGCTTCAATCCGTTAGCCATACCCTGGATGGGACTTCAACGTGGCACAATCTACTACGCAATTGATATCTACGAAGATATGATCGCCTTCATCCGATCATCGATCGCCTTGCTGGGTTACGATGGGGTGACGTCAGCCACAAGCGTGCTGGATGCGAATCCTTTTGAACAGCCCGTGGATCTGGCGTTTATCCTCAAGACAATCCCCTGTCTCGAACAGGTCGACAAAACGGCAGGTCATCATCTCCTTGAGACGATCAAAGCAAACTATCTGGTCGTAACCTATCCTTTGCAAAGCCTATGCGGACACTCCAGGGGGATGCTTGCACATTATGAAAAGCAGTTCATCCAACATTCGAAAAACAAAGACTGGACAATAAGTCAGTTCGAGTTTCCCACTGAACTGGTATTTCTCATCGATACGCGGTCAGCCTGAGAAAATCTGTTTATAATTGTTAACGTATTTTAATAAGTGCGTTGTCTACCTAAAGACGGTTTGTTACAGCGCGTTGAGGATTTACCGTCAGGCTAAGTGCCTGATGTTAAGAATAGATGAAATGACAGGTGTTGGCTTTGGGGACGAGCAACTAAAACGCTTCAAAGTCATACAGAAGCTGGCAGTGCAACGTGCAGATATGCCGCTAACAGGTGTATTGTGTGTCGTTCATCACCATAATGTTGTTGGCAAATGATTGTGAAGCACTCGACCGGTAGTTCCGGTGTATTGAATGTGGGGTCTTTTCCCATATTCAACTGTCCGCGGCGTGATCTGGTGAACAGGAGTCGCCTGATCTAGTCGGCGATACCATTTCATATTCTGATATCTGAGACGGCTGTAATGATTCGCTTTTAGTCGCAGCGAGTCGTGTTACAGCCGTGTTTTTTTCGTATGGCAGGAACGATAACGGCCTTAAAAGCCCAGGCGAGGTCGAAAGACCGGATCAATGTTTACCTGGACGGCGAGTATGCGTTCGGGTTGGCGCTGATTCACGCCTTATGGCTGAGGGTCGGCCAGCACCTGACCGACGCGGAAATCACTGAGTTGCAGGCAGCCGATACGCTGGAGAAAGCCAGACAGCGGGCGCTGGGTTTGATTTCGTACCGCCCGCGCAGCGTATCGGAAGTGCAACATCGGTTGAAACGCGCAGGAGTTGATGTAGAAACCATCGATGAGGTTGTAACCAGCTTGCGCGCGGCGGGTCTGCTCGATGACGAAACGTTCAGCAAGGCATGGGTCGAAAGCAGACTCGGCGCCACCCCCCGCAGCAAACGCATGATCGCATGGGAGCTGAGGCAGAAGGGTGTCAGCGAGTCCAGCATCGACGCGTCGCTTGCCGGCGTTGACGATGAGGCAAGCGCGTATCAGTTGGCATTGAAGCGCTGGCCCAGGATAGAGAAATTGACGGAAGTCGGCGATCGCAAACGCAAGCTGGGTGAATACCTGGCACGCAATGGTTATGGTTACGACGTTATTCAGGAAGTTATTACCAGATTGGAAAGAGAGAAGCAGGCAGGCAGCGCCGGCGATGAGGATACAGACACGGAGGTTGGGCTGGGTTAGCCCGCTGACCGTTCATTAAGGTCTTTGATGATTTTAAGGGAACAGCATTACCTATGCAAACTTATGGAACGTTAGTTGTCGCAGTTGTAGGAGTTATCGTTGCGGCTATTGCCGGGATAATCGCTTACCGCGTCGGCCGCAAGCAGTCGAAGGATGAAGGCGCCGTGCTGCGCGCTGAAGCCGAGAGAACCTTGACTGAAGCTCAGGCAAAAGCGCGGGAACTGCTTGTGCAGAACAAAGACGAGGTCCTGAAGCTGCGTGAGACCGCCGACCGGGAAATCAAGGAGAGACGCCTGGAAGTACAGCGCGAAGAGGAACGCCAGCTACGTCGCCGGACGGAGATCGAATCTCAACGCGAGAAACTTGAGCAGCGCGAAAAACGCGCCAACCAGCGCCAGGCACAACTCGATAAACTGGCAACCGACATCGAAAAACTGCAGAAGGAACGCTTGACTGCGCTGGAACGAATTGCCGCCATGACACGCGAGGAAGCCCGCAACGAGTTGCTAAACGCCGTGCGCGAGGAAACCCGCAACGATATGGCGCGCGTCATTCGCGAGACCGAGGCGCTGACGCGCGAGACAGCCGAACAACGCGCGCGCTCGATTGTGCTGGAGACCATCCAGCGCGTCGCGACCGACACGGTGGCGGAAAAGACAGTCTCATCCGTTGAGCTGCCCAACGAAGACGTGAAAGGACGCATCATCGGGCGGAATGGACGCAACATCCAGGCGTTTGAGCAGGCAGCCGGGGTGGATGTGATCGTGGACGACACCCCCGACACAGTCACCATTTCATGTTTCGATCCGGTGCGGCGCGAGATTGCACGTCGCGGCCTGGAGGTGCTTGTCCGCGATGGGCGCATCCATCCACAGCGTATCGAGAAGACGCTGGAGGACGCCAAACGCGAAGTCGAGCGAATCATGTGGGATGAAGGAGAGCGCGCTACCGTGGAAGCGGGCGTTCCCAACCTGCCCACCGAGATCATCAAGACGATGGGGCGATTGAAGTACCGCACCAGCTACGGCCAGAACCAACTGTTCCACGCCGTCGAATCCGCTCGCATCGCCGGTCTGCTGGCCTCTGAGTTGAAGGCGGATGTGAAAATCTGCAAGGCGGCCGGATTCCTGCACGATATTGGCAAGGCGCTTGACCGAGAGAACGAAGGCACGCACGTGCAACTGGGCGTCGAACTGCTGAAACGCCAGAATATCAATCCGAAGGTCATCCATTGTGTGGAGTCGCACCATCACGACGTACCGCAGGAGACCATCGAGGCCGTGATTGTGGAAATATCCGACGCAATCAGCGGGTCGCGCCCCGGCGCTCGTCGCGAGACGTTGGAGTCCTACGTGAAACGGATAAGGCAGTTGGAAGACACCGCCCGCACATTCCCCGGTGTTGCAGAGTCCTTTGCCGTGCAGGCCGGCCGCGAAGTTCGCATCATCGTCAAGCCGGAACAGATGGATGACCTGGCCTGTATACAGCTCAGCCGCGATATCGCCAAGCGCATCGAGGAATCGATGGAGTATCCGGGGCAGATCAAAGTGACCGTGGTGCGCGAGACGCGCGCTGTCGAATACGCCAAGTAAAAAGCACAGCAGGGCGTCGGTCATTCATCCGATGGTTTTTGTATGCGTTCGTAGCCCCGTCCACGGGGCGTAATCTCGGCAAAAGCGCCCCGAGACGGATTCTGTTGGTCGCGCATAGACTCCCGGAATCTCGGAGATTCCGGGAGTCTGGGTTCTCGAAACCAATATCGCCAACAGAATCCGAGACGGGGCTTTGAGCATGCGTAAAGAATTTTCGGATGAGCCAGTGAGTCGTCAAGCGCGCCCTGAACCTTGCGGAAGGTCGGACAGTAAGCCACAATGCCTGGTCGCACCCTCCGCAAGGGCATGCTACGTGTTCCAACTACTGCTGTCAGCCACCGGGCGATTTTTCTCCTACTCGTCTTTTCTCAGATGAGGGAAGAGTATGACGTCGCGGATTGAATCGCTATTGGTGAACACCATGGTCAGGCGATCGATACCCATGCCAAACCCGCCGTTGGGGGGCATACCGTAGCGCATGGCGCGCAGATAATCTTCGTCGAGCGGATTCGCCTCATCGTCGCCCATTTTCGCGCCGATGGTTTCCTCAAGAAAACGCTGCTCCTGATCGAGTGGATCATTCAACTCGCTGAAAGCGTTGCACAACTCAATCCCGCCGATAAAACCCTCAAAACGCTCAACCGTCGTCGGGTCGTCGTGCTTGCTCTTCGCCAGTGGCGATACGTCGCGCGGGTAGTCATAGAGAAACGTCGGATTCACCAGATTCTTTTCCACGTAATCGCCAACCAGGCCGTCGATCAGCTTACCGCGCGTCTTGACGGAGCCCAGCGTAAGGCCATGATCTTTGATCGCCTGTTCGAGCGATTCAGCATCCGGGTACAGGGTGTAATCGAGGCCGGTGTATTTCATGACCGCTTCGCGCAGCGTGAATCGTTCCCACGGCTGCGACAGGTCAATCGTGTGGCCGCGGAAACGGGCGATGCTGCCCGGCAGGACGCGCTTAGCCACATACTGCACCATCTGTTCGGTCAAACGCATGATGGTGTTGAAGTCGGCATAAGCCATATAAAACTCCAACTGCGTAAACTCCGGGTTGTGCTTGAAACTCACGCCTTCGTTGCGGAAGTCGCGCCCGATCTCATACACGCGCTCGATGCCGCCAACCAGCAGGCGTTTGAGATAAAGCTCGAACGAAATCCGCAGGTACAGATCCTGGTCGAGTTGGTTGTGATGGGTTATAAACGGCCGCGCTGCTGCGCCGCCATAGAGCGGCTGCAGCACCGGCGTCTCAACCTCAAGAAAACAGTGCTCATCCAGAAATTCGCGCAGGTACTTGATGATCCTGGCGCGCGTACGGAATGTCTCGCGCACCTCGGGATTTACCGCCAGGTCGGCGTATCTCTGCCGATAGCGCAACTCAGGATCGGTGAATGCGCTGTAGCGCTTGACTGTGCCATCCGGCTGTTTTTCCTCTTTGGCAAGCGGCAATGGGCTGATTGACTTGCTCAATAAATTCCAGGTGGTCATCCGCAGGGTCGGCTCACCGGTACGGGTGATGAACATGCTCCCGTATGCCTCGATGAAGTCGCCCAGGTCGAGGTCTTTGAAGCGCTCAAACGATTCAGCGTCGATGGAGTCCTCACCGATGCGCGCATAGAGCTGGATGCGCCCGCTGCCATCCTCAACCTGCGCGAAGCTGGCCTTGCCCATGATGCGCCTGGCCACAACGCGCCCCATAATGGCAATCCGAGTGGGGTCGCCCTGGTGCAACGTCTTCTGGCGCTCATCGTCGTTCTGAGCAGGCAGAGCATCACGCCAGTTCAGCACAACCCTGGTGGCATCAACCGCCATGCGGCGCACATCGATGTATTGCTGTCGAGGCGGGTAAGGGTCGATCCCGGCATCTTTCAGTTTCTGCAGTTTTGACAAACGGTCGCGTTCAACTTCGGTGTAGTCCATAAGGGTGAATTGTACCCAATGGGCGGCGTTATCGAGATAAAAAGCGAGGCGAAATCTTAAAAGATTCCGCCCCTCCGACGCTCCGCGATCCGTGGAACGAAGTTCGAAATAATCTCCGGCCTGCGCTGGACGGCGCGGCTCGCAGGTTAGGGTTTATTTGTTACGCTGCAATTGCTGCATGGTGCGCGCCAGGATATCATCCTGTTCGCGGCCTTTCTTACCGCCCCTGCCGCTGGTTTCGCTCCAACCGCTGCGGCGACCGCGAGTCGCCTTCTGCAGCGCTGCGGCCATAGGGCTGAGTTCCTCTTCAGGACCTGAGGACAGCGTGAAGTCATCCGGATCGATACCTTCCATAGCCAGATCGATCTGCTTCTTCGGAGCATCAACCTTCACGACGCGCGCCGACACCTGCTCGCCCACCGTCACGAAATCGCTGACGTTGACAAAGCCGGAGCCAAATGCCGAGGAGCGTATCAGACCTTCGCGCTCGGCGCCGATGTCGATGAACGCCCCTTTGCGCTCCACACGGGTCACAACGCCCTTCACCACGTCGCCGCGATGGATGCTCTCCCACGGCAGCGCAGGCGGTTCGATCATGGTCAGGCCGATACGGCGTTTGTCTTCGCTGACCTCGATCACCCACACGGCCTCCAGATCATCGCCCACCTTGGGGCGCTGGCCCTTTGGCATCAGGTTAAACGGAACTAAGCCGTGTTTGGGGCCATCGATGTCGACGAAGGCGCCGAAGCTTTCCAGCGCGACCACGCGGGCGCTCCGGATTTTCATCCCGACGCGCAGATCGGCCCAGTCGTACGTAGCCGGCCGCGCCATCGTCAGATCGATGCGCTTCATGGTCGGGTTAACCGCCGCGATATAGACATCGACGTCATCGCCGATGCTTAATACCTCAGCGACTCGCGTGACCGGATTCTGTACCGCGCTGACGATACGCGAGATATGGATAAAACCTTCGACCTCGAGTCCGATATTGACAAAGGCGCCGCCGAGATCGATGCGGCTCACCTTGCCTTTGAAGGCCATGCGCGGGCGCAGGTCCTCCAGTGCAGTTACAGGGGCAGCGGCGGCATTTTCCTGGATGCCGCCTTCCTCCTGCGGTGCAGTAGTTACTTCGTTACTCACGGGGAAACTCCTCTAGACATACTTCTTGACAGATCACGTAGACAGTTTATTCTAGCTGACGGTGAGTGTCATGTCAAAGTGACCTTCCAGGCGCCTGACGCTGTACCCAGCCGGCAATTCTATCCGCAATGGCGACGACGACCTTGTCCGGCACTCCATTAGCAACCTTGGATTTCAAGCGATAGTCGCAGGGCTCGTTGACATAGTCAACCACCTGCCATACGTTGTGCTGGTCCAGCGCGATCTCAGTGGAGAACACATTCAAGCGGCACAGGCCCGCAATTTGCTGCGTGATGCCGCGCAGCACATGCAGGCGGTACTGGCTTTCCTCTTCCGGGGTGACGGGATTCTGGTCGTGAGTCAGGTCATCGGCCCAGCATAGGAAAGTGCTGCCGCAAGCGTAAAAGATGCGAAACCATGCCCTGCGCCTGCCCATCAGCCGTGGCTCAACCCAGGTCTGCACTATTGTTTCGTCTGAAGGCCACTCGCGGCGCCTGGCTGCCGCATCTTCCCAAGTATGCGCCGGCGGCAGCACGCCGCTGCCGCCGCTGTGCGCGCCCTTGACGGAAAAACAGCCGCCGACAGGCGACAGATCAACCCGTGGTATCTCCGGCGTGGCATCGTAGGCAGGCAGCACGATCATATAAGGCGCCGAGAGGCCATGAGCAATCAACTCATAATGCATCGTCGGCTTGTGCCAGGCGCGCCGCACCAGGTCGTAGTCGTTAAGAAGAATAAACCCGCGCTGCTTCACCGTATCGCAATGGCGCGCGTATTCCCCGCCCCAGTCCCAGGCGCGATCGATGGCGATATAGGCGTCGATGCGCCCGGAATAGAGATCATCTGTAAGCGTGGGCAGGCCTTGCGGGCCGACCATGCGAACAGACAGGCCGCGCGCCACACAAGCTGCCTGCAGGATACTGAGGAAATCAGCATCATGTTCCCACGACCAGATGATCAGTAAATCCGTCTTCACGCGACGATCAGATCACGGGAAAAAGTCGTCAGGCTCTCGCCGCCGTCGTCGGTGACCACCATGTCATCCTCGATACGCACGCCGCCTTTCCCCTCGATGTAGATACCGGGTTCGACGGTGAATGTCATGCCAGGCTGCAGCACAGTCTTATCGCCCTTTACCATATAGGGCGCTTCGTGTCCCTCCAGGCCCAGGCCGTGACCGGTGCGATGGGTGAAATACCGTCCGTAACCGGCCTGCTCGATCACCTCGCGCGCCGCCCTGTCCACATCCTCGGCCAGGATCCCCGGCCGCACCGCTGCGCGGCCAGCCGCGTTCGCCTGTCTCACAACTTCATAAACGCGCTTCATCTCATCAGAGGGTTCACCGCCGACGGCGATGGTGCGTGTAATATCCGACCCGTAATCTTCCACGACAGCGCCGAAGTCGACAACCATGAGATCACCGGGTTGTATGGCGCGCCCGCCCGCAAACGCATGCGGAAATGCCGCGCTGAGGCCGGTCTGCACCAGCGGAGGCGATGCAGGCTCCTGGGGATTTTGCTCGAACGAGACGCTCATGAACACACCGGCCGCTTCGCGCTCGGTCATGCCGGGCTTCAGCCGTTTGATCGCTTCGGCCAGAACACGTTCCGGCACTTTTGCGGCGCGGCGCATACGCGCCAGTTCGTCGTCATCTTTGGTCATGCGCATTTGCTTGAGGATATCCACCGCAGAGGTCATCCTGGCCTGCGCTGCCCTGTGGCTGATTAACGATGATTCGAGGATGCGCATCGCAGTCGGCTCAACGCCGATGGCGCGCCCATCAAGGCCGAGGTCGGTTACGGCCTGGTCCGCTGCGGTTTGAGGATCCTGTCCGTCCATATAGCTGTAGACGCGCCAGTCAATCCGGAACGGGCCATTCAGGGCTTTGCCCGCTTCAAATGCAGGCACAATCAGTGCGGGTTGAACGCCAGCCGATGCAGGGAAGATAGCGATAATGGGCCGCTCACTCAGATGATAATGGACACCCGTGAAGTAGAGCATATTCGCTCCAGGCACGATTGCGACGCAGTCTATGCCGGCATTGCGCTGCAACTCCTGAAGCTTCTGCAAACGATGCATACTCATCTTGATTGTTTACACTCCTGAGAATTCACGTGATCGAGGCGATTTCCATACGATCCATCAGCACAGGACCATACGGACTGCAAAGCTCACTCTCAAGTTTATAATTCATTTTGTGTAAATGTAAAGACAGGGCTGCTGCCGAGTCATATCGGCGGCATCCGGAGGTGAACGCGATGAATAAGATATTCAGCTTCATGTGTGGGGCGATCTTCGGCGCAATCGTCGGCGCCGCAGCAATTCTGGTCAGCACACCTAAGTCGGGTGAATCGATCCGGGCGGACATCCGCCGTGAAGTCAAGATTATTCTGGAGGAAGGCCGGCGTGCATCTGCGGCGCGCCGAGCCGAACTGGAGTCGCAACTGTCTCAGATGCGCGGCGACGTATCGGAAGAAGAGGGTTCGAGCGAGTAGACCCAGGCTGACACGCTCAATGAAAATAAAAGAGCTGATCCAATGTGACAGGGTCAGCTCTTTTCCGTTGCCTGTTACCGGGTAATTGGCACAGTCGGGGAAATGACCGGAGGCGCCGTAATTGTCGGGGTAATCGTTACCACCGGCTGGTTGTTGAGAAATGTTTTGGGGTCCAGCAGGAAGGGCTGATTGCTGGGCAGCAGAATGGTCTGCACGTTAGGTGACAGTTTAGTGATGTACTGGTAGGTCAGCAGGTCCGGGTTATCCTTCAGCGCCGAAGAGATCAGACCCAGCGCCTGAGCTTCCGCTTTAGCGCGGATGACCTGCGACTCTGCGTCGCCCTGCGCCCTCGAGATCGTCGCGTCGGCTTGGCCCTTAGCCTGCACGCGCACGCGTTCAGCTTCCTGCTGTTCCGATTGCACCAGGAACTTGGCCTTCTCGGCGTTCTGCTGCGCAATCTGCTTCTGCTCGATCGACTGAGCATACTCATCGCTGAACGTGACATTGCGCAACAGAAAAGAGGTGAGTTTCAGGCCGTCATGCTGAAAAACGGAGGCCAATTCGTCCGTAATTCGCTGCTTCAACTCGTCGCGTTTGGTACTGTAAACCTCCTCCACTTTATAGGAGGCGGCCTGGTTGTAAACGATAGCGCGAGATTGCGGGCGCACGAAGTCATTGGTGAAGCGATCCTGCCACTTGACATAGAGATCGATGACACGATCTGGATCAACCTGGTACTGCACCGTCGCGTCGATGTAGATCAACTGGCCGTCGGAGGTTCGCGCCGTAACGGAGTCGTCGCCTTGGACCTGACCTTCGGTCGGGGTCTTCGACATGGTATAGGCTTGCTGCGCGATGCTGTAGCGCTTGACGCTCTCGGCAAACGGCACGATGAAATGCAGCCCGGGACTCAGAGACGGCCCGCGATACCCAACCGGACTGAGGGCGCTGATCACGACACCGCGCTCCTGCGGCTGGATAAACACCAGACCATTGCCGACAATATTAAGACCGAGACCGCCAACCACCAGCAGCGCAATCAACGTCACGGAGTATTTGACGGCGCGCCCCTGCGCGCGCTGCGAACCGACATAAAGTATATAAGCGACCAATCCGAAGATCAGCGCCCAACCGATGACACCGAGAATTCCGAAGTTATCCATTGTGTTTACCTCTTTATATTGCCCGAATTCATCATAGTACCATCGTCAGCCGTGCATGGCCCGGCGCGCCGGCACAACCCCGGCCGCATCACGCGGTAAATTGTGGTCGCGCTAAACCATCACTTCACCGAGAGCTCGAAGCTGCCGGGCTCGGTGACAACCAGTGTGGTCGCTGATATGGCCAGAATAGCCTTGTTGATCGCGCCGGCTCCTGCAGCGCCGAAATCAAGCTTTGCTGTGCCGGCGTTGTCTGTCAGGGGGATGCGCACCAGGGTAGTCGTGCCATCTTTCTTCGTCACGATCATCTGGATGCTCCAGAATTGCGGCAGTATGTTGTCCGTGCGCACAAATCCTTCGCTCTTCCAACCCGTGTCGCTGCTTGCGCCGTCTTTGAAGCCAATCTCCGGTATCTGGATATCATCGATCGCCAGACCTTCGCGGTTGACTCCAGCATCGGTGACGACCTCGAAACGCAGCAGGATTTTCTTGCCGGCGTATGGGCTCAGATCCGCGCTTTCATCAACCCACTGGGGCGATCCGCCGTCTCCGGATGAGCCAGTATAACCACATCCAAGGTTCGAGCCATTTGGATTTGTGGACGTGCACGTCGTGGTATCCAGTATCTTCCATGTCGCGCCATTGTCTGTGGATGCACTGACGTAGCCGTAATCGTAGTCTGTCTCGATACGGTACCAGGCGCGGAATTTCAAGGTGGCGCTGCCGACCTTCGTCAGGTCAACCTCCCGCGTCATACGAGTATCGCTGGCGTCGGCGCGATTCGACCACCAGAACTGGTTCGTGGTGTCATCCATCGGCAATAATGGAACCGACGTTGAGCCGGTGAATTGCAGTGTCACCGGGGAATCACCCTTCAATTCGATATAGTGCGTCCCATATTGGTTTACCTGATCCGTCGTGTCATAGGGATAATCTGCGCTCGTCAGGTTGGCATAGGTCGACATGGGCGGTACGCTGGTCTCTGTATAGTTATATCGGTTGCTCTGGTCCGACTTGTTCATCTTCTGCGTGCCCATGTAATTGGCGATCACCCAGTCGGCAAACAGGTCCTGGAAGACATAGGGGTTTCCAGTATCGGGACTGGTAATTCCGGCGGAAGCCAGCGTCGCCATGAACGCCGGGATGCTGCGTTCATGGGTGTGCGCGAGTTTTCGAGTGACATCGGGGCCAAAACGATCGTACAGGTAAGACCAGAACAGATAGCCGCCGCCATAATGCGCGCTGTTTTCCCCGGCGCTGCCTTCGGACCATGTATTCAGTTGTGTATCTGGCGCGCTGGCGAATGAATAGACGGTACCAACTTCATCGGCGTATCCGTTCAGACGCTCAGCCAATTGCGCGGCGCCTTCCTCCAGCCATAACGCGGACGCGTGCACCTGGTGGAAGCTGATCATGTGTTGATATTCATGCGCCAGTGTGCTCATATAGCTGGCGCTGCCGGGGTCGGAGCCGTTGTATCCCGGCTCCGCATTCACGACGAACATTTTCGCCTCGTTCGAGTCTGGACGCACTGCCCGTGTGTAACTGTCCGGGGATGAGAAGTAACCGCCGACCGTGCTGCCTACTCCGCTGGCATGCAAAATGTAGAGGTGCGGGTCGCAATCAACGCCTATGCCTTCATCACCGAAGAATGCGCGGTCAGTAGGCAGGATTTTATTCGTGAATTGATCGGCGGCACGGCGTAGATTTGTAGAATTGATGGACAGCTTGTCGGGCGCCGTTTCAACCCACATATAAGCGTATTGCGTCTTGTACTTCAAAACCGCCGTGATCGTGAACTCGCTATTGGCATCCTGGTTGCTCAGGATGAACTGGCGCGTGGCGCCCACGTCGTAGCCCTTCGATTGCTGCGTGCAGGTGACCACGGCCTGCTGTGGCGACACACCCTTGAACCGGATTGCCAGATCGGAGAGATTCTCAGGCGGCAGCGTCTCGGTCAAGACAGGATCCAGCGCGAGCGTTGTCGTCATAGTCGCCGTAGTCTCCCGTGTCGATGACTGCGTCGAGGATTGTGCGGTTGGCAACGGCGCCCTCTGAACCGGCCGCGGGGTTGTGGTCGGCGCTGCAGTTGGACGAGGTATCAGCGCAGTCACAGCCACCGCTGGTCTGGCAGGCTGGTTGCGCAAGATCACGGTACCGATAATAAAGGCGCCGCTGCACAGACTGAGACACAAACAGGCCACAACCAGGCCCGCCACAAGGGCTATCCAACCATTTCTGCTCATGATGTTACCTTCGAATCGCGCCACCCACCTGGGTTTCCAGCGCACGGATTATCTTCGCGCGCTGTTTTTCCACTTCACTCACATTCAGAGTTCTATCGTCGGCCTGGTATGCCAGCGCATACGCCATACTCTTTTTGCCGGCGCCCACCTGTTCACCACGGTAGATGTCAAACAGACGCGCGACGCGCAACAGTTGGCCGCCGGCGCGCAGGATCACCTGATGAACCTGTTCAGCCCGCACATCCTCGCTCACGATTACCGCCAGGTCCTCATTGACAGCCGGGAAACGGGGGACGTCGGACACAACAGGCGTGTCTTTGACGGCAGAACGCAATGCGTCAACATCAAGGTCCGCAATGAGCACCGGCGCATCCGTCGGAAAATTCCAGGCTTCGCGCACACGCGGATGCAACTCGCCGAAGACGCCCAGCCGCCGTGCTCCCAGACCGCGCCCCTCAAGCAACACGTCGGCTACCCGTCCGGGATAGAAAATGGGCTGTTCGACCAGTTCGTACCGTGCACCATTGAGATGCAGCCCGGCGAGCAATGCTTCGATCACTCCCTTGAGGTCATAGAAATCCATGCTGGCAACGCCGGGTAGCTGCCAGGACGATATCGTGCGGGAGCCGCTGACGGCAATCACAAGGCGACTGACCTCATCGGGAAGCACACCGTCTTCGGATGGCAGATACACGCTGCCCAGCTCGAAGATGGCAACCCGATCACGATGGCGCAGATTGGCCGCCAGATTCTCCAGCGCGCCTGCCACCAGCGTATGCCGCATGACGACGCGCTCCGGGTTGATCGGGTTTTGCAGGGTGATATACCTTCGATCGTCCTGCGGTATGCCCGGCGGGAGAATGCGCGCTTCGCTTTCCTGCGTCGTAAATCGGTAACTGACGATTTCCTGCAAGCCTAACTCGGCCAGGATATCGCGCAGTCGATCATCAAACTCGGCAGCCGGACTCCCTACGGCTGGCGGTATCTCGTCGGCCATCAGCGTTGCAGGGATGCGGTTATAGCCATATATTCGCGCGATCTCCTCGATCAAGTCGTGCGGACCCTCGATATCGGTGCGATGCAACGGCGCGGTGACCTGCAACTTGACGCCTGCGGGGGTCGATAGTTCTCGTACGGTGAATTCCAGGCTTCGCAAAATGCGCGCCATCTCATCCACACCGATCTCCACACCCAGCAATCGGGTAACCGCCGCGGGGTCGAGTTCCGATACAACCGCCGTCAGAGGCTGTGGGTAAGCGTCAAGGATGCCGCTGGAAACTGCGCCATCCGCATACTGCTGCAGCAACGCCAACCCGCGCCGTTGGGCGAACATGGTCAATTCGGGGTGGATATTGCGCGCAAACCGGTACGACGCTTCGCTTTTCAGGTTGTGATGGCGCGCCGTGCGCCGGATGCTGACCCAGTTCCATGCCGCCACTTCAAACAGGATATTCGCAGTCAAGCTGGTCACTTCGCTGTCAGCTCCGCCCATCACGCCAGCTATACTCAGCGCCCGTTGCGAGTCGGCCACCACGATATCGGTCGGCAGCAATTCGCGCTTCTCGCCGTCCAGCGTCATCAGTTTTTCGCCGGGCTCAGCCAGCCGGGTGATAATGCGCGCCGGCTTGCTGATCGCATCGTAGTCAAAGGCATGCGTGGGCTGGCCGGTCTCGAGCATCACATAGTTGGATATGTCGACGATGTTGCTGATCGGCCTCATACCGGCCATCGTCAGGCGGCGCTGCATCCAGTGCGGCGATGGTTTGATGGCGACGCCGTTGACAATGCCAATGGTGAAGCGCGGATTGAGTTTAGGGTCGCGGATTTCCAGCTCAACCTGATCAGCCACGCGCGTATCGCACACGGAATAATCGACTGGAGGATATCGCAGGGTCTGCCCTGTCAAAGCGGCAACTTCACGCGCCACGCCGATGATTGACGCAGCCCGAATCGTGCTTGGCAGGATGGCGATATCCAGCACCACATCACCCAAGTAATCCGCCAGCGGTTTGCCCACGGGAGCATCAGCGGGGAGGATGAGGATTCCCTCGTGTTCATCACTGATGCCAAGCTCCTTCTCGCTGCAAACCATCGAGTCATTCTTGATGCCGCGCAAAGTGGCTTCCTTGAGCGTCATGATGACGCGTCCCTCTTTATGGCCGTCGTAAAGGCGCGCACCTTTCAGCGCCAGCACGACTTTCTGCCCGCTGTCGCCGGGCCGTATGTTCGGCGCGCCGGTCACCACGGTAATGGGTTCAGATGCGCCATACTCAACCGTAGCGAGAAGCAACTTATCTGCATTGGGGTGTCGTTCTACTTTCAGCAATAGACCGACGAAGATCCTAGCCGGATCCCACGGTAGCTCAGCTCCAGGCAGTCCGATGTATTCGACGTGCTCCACCTCCAGGCCGGCCATTGTCAGTTGATCGACAAGTTCAGCGACGGGAAGCGTGATATCAACGTACTCTTTTAACCAGGATAAAGGAACGCGCATAAGATTTGAGTATAACGGATAGTAGTATCCAGTTCAACGGTCCCACATCGTGCGAAAGCGCGGCGCCGATGCCATGTACGACTCGCCGGCTTTTGACAGACTTGCATAGTCGTCCTGGTCCATGTCCCACCCCACCGCAGCAGCGTTCTGTTCCACCTGCTGTAAGGATGAACTTCCGACGATGACGCTGCTGATATACGGCTGGCGCGCCGTCCAGTTGATGGCAACCTGCGCGGGCGTCACGCCATGTTTCGCGGCTACTTGTTTGACCACAGCCGTCACCTTCAAGGCAAGCGGCATGACATGGGGCAGGAAGAAGACACAGTGGTTGCGCACGTCGCCGGCGGGAAACCGCGAGGTCTCGTCATAACGCCCGGTCAAAATCCCTTCGCCGAGCGGGCTGTATGCCAGCACCCCGATACGCCGCTCACCGCAGTATCGAATCAAGGGTTCCTCATACCGCCACACCAGCGCGTAAGGCAATTGGTTTGACGCCACCGGGTACACACAGGCCGCCAGGTCAGTCTGATCTTTGTTGAAATTGGACAGCGACGCGTAGCGCACCTTGCCGGCTTTGACCAGCTTCGCGAGGCCGGCAACGGTCAAGTCGTTCGGCTCATCTTGCGACGGCCAGTGAATCTGCAATATGTCGATGTAATCGGTTCCCAGCCGTCGCAGGCTTTCCTCACAAGATTCAGCCACCATTTCCGGCATGGTGGCGCGTGAGCGCACCTTCGTCGCCAGGATGACTTTATCGCGCCGCCCCTTTAACGCATGCCCGACTGCGGTCTCGGACGCGCCATTGCCATAACTGGGGGCCGTATCCCACAGGTTGATACCAAGATCAAGCGCCCGTTGCATGATGGCAATCATGTCCGCCTCGGTTTTCTGGGTCTTGGTAAACTGGCTACTGAACTGGGCGCAACCCAGCGCAATCTCGGAAACGAGCAGGTTAGACCATCCAAGTTTGTTGTATCGCATCTCTCAGTACGTGATTATAGGCATGAGATCGGTTATAGTAAGTGTGATGACAGCGGCCGAGTTTACGCAGCATATTCGATTCGCGCTTTATCATTTATTCGAGATCAGCGTATTAGACAAAGGGCCGGCCCGCATACTGGCGCCCTGGTTGCGGCAAGTGTGCGATCCGCTGGAACAGGCTTCACCGGGTCAGCAGTTACACCTGTTATTGGTGCGCGCCATCGAGCGTCTGAAACCTGCCCAACCACTGGACGCTAACCTGCCGCGCCACCGCACCTACCTGATACTGAAGCGGCGCTACCTCGACGGCATTCCCATACAGCAACTGGAGAGCGAGTTTAACAGCAGCAGCCGGCAGTTTCGTCGCGACAGCCATCGCGCCGTGGAGGAACTGGCTTTAATTCTGTGGAATCAAGCGCCACAGGAAGCGCAAGCGGCGATTATCGACACAGCGCGCAGAGAGGCGTCCGACCGTCTGGGTGCGCTGGCGGACTTCGACCGCAGCGTAAGTCCCATCAATCTACTCGACCTGGTTGTCGACGCCGCGCAAACGCTTTCAGTGATCATCAGCGCAACGCACACACAGGTGATTGCGAATATCGCTACCGACCTGCCGCCCGTCGCAGCCGATCGCGTCGCACTGCGCCTGGCTCTGATCAAGCTCCTGCGCACGGCTATTGCGCATTCACCAGGGCATGTATTGAAGTTGCACGCGACCATTCACCAGGACACGATGACGCTCATCGTAGACGGCGTGCAAGGCCTGGAACCCGCTGACACCGCATTCGCCGAGGCTGCGCAACTGTTCGCCCTGGCTGATGGCGCGCTGGAACTCGATGCTGCACCCATCCAGTCAAATCACCCTGACGGACCGGCGCGGGCGGCGCGCATCATTGCCACACTGGCGACACACTACCGCCCGACTGTACTGGTCATCGACGACGATCCGGCCATGTCGCGCATTATTCAACGCTTCCTGGCGCTCAAACCGATCAAAGTGGTCAGTTGCAACTCGACCGATAACGTACTCAAGGTGGCGCGCGAAACCCAGCCCATACTGATCCTGCTCGACGTGTTAATGCCAAAGCGCGATGGCTGGGAGGTATTGCAGGAGCTGAAAGCCAACCCCGATACTTATCACATCAACCTGGCTGTGTGCTCGATCTGGGATGAACGGGAACTTGCTCTGTCGCTGGGCGCGGATTTATTTTTTCAGAAACCGATCGGGCGGTCGGAGCTGCTTGAGTGCATCGAGAAACATATCCCGATAGACGCTCAGATGTCTGACTTCCGGGAGAAGTCAGACATCACATAGGACAGGCGCTTAGCTCAACATCGCATCCAGCGTATTCTGCAGGCACATGACCGTCTGGCGCTGGCTGAATCCCTGCGCTCTGCGAACCGATATTTCGTGCGCGCGCAACACCGGCAAGCCATAGCGATCCATCGCCGTCACGATGATGACCGGCAATTGCTCCCGCGACCAGCGCGCGCGCAAGTTGGCCAGCACGTCCCAGCCGGAGCCGTCAGCCAGGTTCAGGTCAAGCAGGACGACATCGGGAACATGCTCCTCAAGGGCCGGGATGACATCGGCGACACGCGTGACGTTGATCACGGTCGGCATGGTCGCGAACCGTTTATCGCTGGCCATGCTCAGTTCGTAGAAATGCGCCATGGTGAGGTCGTCTTCAACTGACAGTACGACCCGCGCTCGAGGCGCCACCGCCAGGATCGCGGTGACAAGGTCATCACGGGTGACCGGCTTGAGCAACCACGAGTTGGCATCCAGCATATTGGGAGCGTTCTCACGTTCCGCCTCGGCATTGCGCTCCAGCCGGCAGGTGATGATCGGCACATCCGTCGTAATCGGTTCTATAGGTATGTCCAGCGCTGGCCCCGATCCCGCGTTATCGGTGAATGACAGCACCACGTCCGGCTCGCGTTCCACCAAAGTCTGCTGCAGTTCGCGATGTGAACTGGTCACCACTTTGCCCTGATTATTCAGCAGCCTGCTGGTCATCTGCGACAACGTCGGGTCATCGCAGGCCACCAGGATAAGCCGCTCGCTGCGCGCCTGGTCGTACCGGGATTGCCAGAACTCCACATCGCGCTGGGTCGGCGGCAGTTCCGTCGCTATGTTGGTGGACGGCAGCGGCAGGCTGAACGATAGGGTTGTGCCGGAGCCGGGGATACCGGCGCTTTCCGCCCACATCCGCCCGCCGTGCAGATCGATGAACATGCGGCTGATCGACAGCCCCAGACCGGAGCCCGAGCTTTTATCCACGGACTCGCCTGACTGCTGAAATTCGTCGAACAAATGCTGCAGGCTCGCTGCGCTGATGCCGACACCAGTGTCACGCACGCTCACGACGATCTCATCGTTCAACCGCTCAATTCGCACCGTAACGCCGCCTGCAGCGGTATAGTGCCTGGCATTGCTCAAGAGATTCAGGATGACCTGGCGGATGCGAATGCGGTCCAGGATGACTTCGGGGATTTCTCCGACGACCTCGGTGCGCAGGTAAAGACCTGCATGATCAAACCACTTGCCTGCCAGTGCGACCGCCTGGTCAACCACGTCGAGTACAGAGGCTTTCTCACGCTTCAGGACAACCCGGTTCGCCTCGATCTGCGCCAGATCGAGCACATCATTGATCAAACCCAGCAGGTGCTTTCCGGAACTGTAGATCTCTTTGACGTCATCGCGCAGGCTTGGCGGCCATTCCGCCATGCCGTAACTCTCAGGCGCATTGGCAATCACTTCGCTGAAACTGATGATGATATTCAGCGGTGTGCGAATCTCGTGGCTGATCATATTGGCAAAGCGGACTTTCAACTGCCGGGCCTCTTCGGCCTGCTGGCGCGCGATGATCAGCGACGTATTCAGCCGTCCGAGGCGATAAAGCGCCTCATCCAGGGCTTTCACCGACTGAGCCAACTGGCGGCGCTGCTCGCGCAGTTCATCGCGCGCCCGTATGGAATCCTGGGCGCTGTTCAATGCCATCGACAGGCTGTCGAATATTGGGCGCGAGGCAATCCAGGCGCAAACCATTGCGCTAAAAAGCAGCAGGCCCGGCGCTATAAACAGCTCAGGCGAATTGGACATGCCCCAGGTGAGTAGCATCACTATCACACCACACGCTAACCCACCAAAAACCAGTGTAGCCGTGGATGCAACAGCACTGGCTAACATGATGAAAGGAGCATACAGCAAAATAGCTGGAGAACCGGGATGGCCCAGAACTTCAAGTGTGACTGTAACAACCAGGCCAATCAGGCTAAGCGTGATGCTCAGAACCGTCCTACGGCGTAATAAGTATCCCAGAGCCAGCGCCAATAACAAACTTACCAATGGCGGCAGGTTGGGCTTGCTGATCTCAGGCCAGTTCGAGGTTATCGTATATCGAAGCGCAGCAACCCAGGCAAGCACCGTGAGCAGAACAAGCAGGTAACGCTGGTAGCGTTGCTGAAAGTCAGCCACTTCAACATCGAGCATATGTTCAAACGCCTGAATTGACTCACGCTCTGTCGTTTGCGGAACGGTCATACAACACCTCATGCGTAAAACGTAGCGCGATTGGATTATCCCACCCACTTGGCGCAGACTCGTGTATCGTATAAACTAACTCGAAGGCATTTTGGATATTTGCTCTTAAGGCTGCTATCGTTCCAGGAGGTATGTATGCTTAACTTAGACGCTTTGCCGATGCGCGTCGGCGTCGGCCAGTTTAGTGAATTGACCGATGAACAGATCGCGTTTGCCAAGCAGTGCGGCGCTGAAGACGTGCTGTTGAATACCGCCAAGCTGCCCGGCGAGGAACGCTGGGAGTTCAAAGACCTGTTGCGCCTGCGCACCCGGGCCGAGGACAACGGCTTGCGCCTTTTCGCGCTGGAGAATGTGCCCACGCGTTTCTATGACAAGATCATGCTGGGCGCAGAAGGCCGCGAGCAACAACTGGAGAACATGCAGGAGACAGTCCGCAATATGGGACGGGCCGGGATTCCCATTCTGGGTTACCACTGGATGCCCAACAGCGTGTGGCGCACCTCGTGGGAGCGCCCCGTGCGCGGCGGCGCCATCTCCAATGCGTTTGAGATGGAGCTGGTGAAAGATGCGCCTTTGACCCACAGTCGCATCTATAACGAAGCAGAGATGTGGGCTAACTACGACTGGTATCTTGAGCGCATGTTGCCGGTATGTGATGAGTATAACGTGCGCATGGCACTGCATCCGGACGACCCACCCGTGCCTGCGCTGGGCGGCATCGCTCGTCTCTTCCACGGTTTCGAGGGGTTCAAGCGCGCCATGGACACGCACCCCAGCAAGATGCACGGCCTGGATTTCTGTCACGGCTGCTGGTCGGAAATGCGCGCCGGGGCCGGAGTACTGGAGGCCATCGAGTACTTCGGGACGCGCGGGCGCATTTTCTACGTGCATTTGCGCGACGTGCGCGGCAGCGCCGAGAACTTCACCGAGTGTTTCATCGGCGAAGGGAATATGAACATCTTCACCGTGATGCGCACACTGAAGCGAGTCGGTTTTCACGGCCTGCTGATCGACGACCATGTGCCGCACATGGTCAACGACTCGCCGTGGGGACATCGCGGGCGCGCCTTCGCCACGGGTTATATCTCGGCAATGCTGCATGCGGTGAACACAGTCAACGAATAGAAAACGAATACACGATTACGTGAGACACATAAAAAAGGACAGGTGCTTTATCACCCGTCCTTTTTCTTGTCAACCTATTCGCTTGCTTTCCTATTCGTCAGTATCAGTCGGTCAGCCTTTTATCGCGCCTGACATTACACCTTCCATGATCTGGCGCTGGAAGACGAAGAATACGACTAACAGGGGAATCGTGGCCATCACACTTCCAGCAAACAACAAATCATAGTTCGGCGCACGGATGTTGGATTTCAAAAAGTTCGCCAATGCTACCTGTACCGTACGGGTGTCGGGATTTGTCAGAATGAGTGACGACATCACGAATTCATTGTAAACGCCAACGAAGCTAAGAATCGCCAATACCACCATCCCACCGGTCATGATAGGCATGACCAGGCGCGTGAGAATCTGAAACTGCGATGCCCCGTCGATGGTAGCCGAGTCGATGATCTCATCCGGGATGGTTGCTACTATGAACTGCCGCATCAGGAAAATACCGAATGCCGTGGCGGCGCCAGGAATCCAGAACGGTAAATAAGTATTCATCCAGCCTAGTCGGCCAATCAAAATAAAAAATGGCACAAAGTTGATTGCAGTGGGCAATAGCAATGTCACCAGGATCATGCTGAATAGTTGATTTTTGAACGGGAAGCTGCGCTTGGCAAATACGTAGCCAGCCATGGTGTTGAAGAACACCTGTATAAGAACTGCTACAGTGGCCATGAGCAAAGAGTTTCCGACGTAACGTAAAATATGGAAATTGGCCAGGTAAGCCATATTTGTCGGCGGCTCAATGTGCAATAGCAGTAGATACGCCCGCAGCGTTGGCCCGCCCGGTGGCCATAATTGTGGGTAGAGTTTAAATAACTCTTCTTTGGGCATCAGAGACCCAATGGCCATCTGGTAGAAAGGGAAGAAGAAGCCGACAGAGAGGAGTATCAGGAATATGTACAGAAGAATATACCCAAGCCTTCGACGTATATTCCAGCTCTTTCGAGTCACTAGCTGTTTTGTCTTTGGCTGAACCGATATCGTCGTCGCCATACTTACCTCTTTCGGTTTTAGCGCTATCCGTAGCATCCTGTTTAGACATGCAGATGCTCTAAACCATTATTACTGCTTTAACTTGCCTTCGACCGTCCACCAACTGCTCAGGAACTTCATCTGCACTAGTGTGATTAGCAGAATAATGCCGCCGATGATGAATCCAAACCCAGCGCCCTCACCATAACGGATACTGGTCATAAGTTGAATCATGCGCATGAACAGCGTCAACGTCGTGCCGCCGGGACCGCCATTAGTCAACAAAACCACCGGGGCGTACAGGTTCATCAAGCCAATCGTGGCTGTGATAATCATAAAGAGCATCACCGGACGGATCATCGGAAAGGTTACATTGAAGAACTGCTGTGTAGCAGTGGCGCCATCAATCTCCGCCGCCTCATATAACTCCCGGTCGATGGCTTGCAGTGCACCTAAAAAGATCAGTATGTTGGTGCCCATGCCCATCCAGTGCAACAGGAGGGTAATTGATATCTGAGCCCAGAACGTCTGCGTCAACCATGGAATTGGTGGGATACCCACGAGGCCCATAAGCAGGTTCACCCAACCATAATCCTTATCCAACAATGACTGGAACACGAATGAGACAATGACCTGCGAGGTGACAAATGGCAGGAAGAAAAGTGTGCGAAAAAAGCTGCGCCCCACCAGTTTGCGTGCATTCAGCATGACGGCGAGCACAAGCGCGCCCCCCAGTCCTGTCGGCAGAATCCAGAGCAGCATGACGATGGTGTTGAGCAGCGCCTGCTTTAGTTCCGGGTCGGTTAAGAGTAAAGTCTTGTAATTGTCCAGGCCAATAAAGACCATATCTTTACCTGGCTGCCAGCGTGAGAAGCTCAACTGGATGCCAAACAGCAATGGATAGAGGCCGAAAATGAGGAACAGTATAAAAAATGGTGAAATGAAAAGGTAATCGACCCGATGCCGCCACATTTCAGCTAATAGACGACGCAAATTACGCTTAGGCCTTATGATCGGGTTTTTTAATGATGAAGATGCCTGGACGCTTTTCGCCATTTGGATCACTCGCCAAAAACAAACCGCCAAGAGCGTCAGTGTTCGACGAATACCTAGCGCCTTGGCGGTTGAACCAAAAAGACTAATACCGTGTCCCTGTTAGTGAGCAGGCGTTACTTGATCGCTTCGAGCAGCTTCTTGTTCTCTGCGCGGATGTAGTCACCCCACTCCTGCATGCCATCCTTGATGGGTTTCTCGCCCTTGAGCATCGGCAGTCCGAACTTATCCAGACTGCCCATCATGACGCCATAGGCGGGCAATCGGTAAAAGTCTGTGCGCATCTGATCCAGCGCTTTCACAATCTGCCCGGTCCAGTCCCAGGTCGGCTCGAAAAGCGATGCCTTGGTCAGCTTAAAATAACCTTTCAGCCACGGGAGATATGGGGGTATGATGCCCCAGTTGCCAGTGACTGTTGCGCCTTCGATCGAGGCGAAAGTATATTCCATGTAGGCCATCACCAACGCTGGATCCTTGACTGTCTTAAATCCACACAGCGTTGCGCCTCCCCATACATTGCAGCGCGCTTTACCGCCCGGGTAGGCCGGCACCAGCATGTTCCGCCACTTTCCCTGGCCTCTCTCAGGCGAGGTGACTTCAGTCTCGAAGAAACCGCGCATCCAGGGCGGAGACCAGGTACCACCCAGTTTACCTTCCTTTATGGCGCCCCAGTAAGGCGGTGAGAACCAGTCTGCATCCAGACCGGCTTTCAAATCCCAGGCCTGTTTGGCATAATTCATTGCCTGCTGACCGATCTCATTGTCGATGACGATATTCTCTCCGCTTTCATCAGAGACATTACCGCCCAGTGAGTAGTGCGGAACCAGGAATGGCAGAATTCCCTGGCCAGTGAAGTTGGAGTTCATAACGTACATACTGGCGCCGGTCTTGGCCTTAACATCCTTCGATAATTGCAGGAACTCGTCGTACTTAATATCGGGATTGATATCTTTGGCGCCTGCTTTTTCAGTGATGTCTGTACGATACCAGTAGTTATTAGGTGTGATATCGCCAGGCATACCGTAGTACTTACCCTGGTAACGGGCTTCGGCAAGCTTGGATGGTACTAGTTCACTCTCGTGCTTTTTGACCATTTCCGTTACGTCTAACAGGATGCCACGGCGTGCTGCTACCTGTGTCGCATCGGCCTCGTACCACACCATATCAGGCAAACCACTGCCAGCCGCAAGCGCTGCTTCTACCTTCTTGTCCCATCCATCTTCACCGACGAAGGTAAATTTAACGCCAGGATTTTTGGCCATAAAGGCCTGGCCGGCATTATCGAGGGGGTGATCGGCATGGCCCCAGACAGTCAGTTCGCCTTTCAGTTCCACCGGGACGGCCGTAACGGCGACTTCTTTAATCACTTCCTTAGTGACTTCCACATTCTTTTCGACTTCTTTGACGACTTCCTTGGTTACCTCAACCTGCTTTTCAACTTGACGAGTCACTTCGACTGTCACTGTCTGTGGAGCACACGCAGCCAAAGCTGTCGCAGCGGTCCCTAAAAAGGCTGCTTTTAGGAACTTGCGTCGGTTAAAGGATTTATGTATCATTTGGCACTCCTCCTGCGATTATGGTAAGACATGGCGGGCAACATAAGACGAAAACGAGAGGTTGTGGTCAACCTATTATTATCATAACGAACGATCAATCAGGCTGCAACAGTCCGCGGCCAAATATCGGCCAAAAAACGGCCTACGGCACAACAGGTCCGGGGTAACTCTTGCGCTGATGCACCACGGCTGTGGTGGTGATTGTCATCGCTCCCACACTGGCAGCCGTCTGAATCGCTCTCTCGACCACGGGCAGCGAGTCGACAATACCCGCGTCCCACATATCAACTACCTGACCAGAGCGCACATCGAAGCCATGCCCGGCTTTAGCGCGCTTGACCCTGGAAAGCGTCGGCGCAGGCTCATAACCGGCGTTATACGCCAGCACCGCCAAAGGGGCGCTCAATGCCTGTGCTATGCAGCGGGCGCCATATTGCTCATCACCCTGCACGCATCGCCTGGCCGCTTGCTCAACAGCCAACGCACACCCGAGCAAAGCGGCGCCGCCTCCGGCCACAACCCCACTGCCGACCGCCGACTGAAGCACATGGATCAGCCGTTGCGCGTGTTCCTTACGTGTATCGGCCAGTGAACTTGTCAAAGCGCCCACCTGCAAAACCGCGATTCCACCGGTGAGTTGCGCCAGCCGCCAACGCAATTTGTCCAACTGGTCCCACTCCTTCTTGTCGTTAAACCCGGCAATTGCATCACGCACCAGTTGAATTCTGCCGCGCAATGTATTGCCTTCACGCCTGCCACCGATGATGCCGGATTTGATTGAGGTCGACCAGATACGCCGCGCAAACCCTACGTCTGCGGGCTTAAGGGTCATGAATTCGCCGACGTCGAAAAGCACGCGCGCGCTGGTTAAGGCGCTGATATCGTGCAGCGCAATCAACTGTTCTGCGTCTATATGCGGCGACTTGATCAGGATAAACCGCATCTCGCCCCGCAGGTGCACATGAGTAAAGACGTGTTGCGCTTCTTCGCTGACCCCGTTCACGATCAAAGCGACACGCCGTATCTGCAGCGCAGCCAGTTTTTCAATCCCTTGAATAGCCTGCTGAGCGGTCTCAATTGCGCCCGCGAGTATGATGACCGCCGCATCCTCCAGCCTTGCAGTAGTCTTCGCCTTGTCTGTGGCATAAACCGCCGAAATCCACCCGGAGTTCCCCACCGCGCCTTCGACGAATTCGTAATCAACCGTGCGGCGCTCGTTTACCACCAATTCCACAGCGCCGTCGCCGCCTATGTTGAACACTATGGCCACGATGGCATCCATGAGTTCCTTGTCAGCAGAAAGTGAATACGCCAGCGATGTAAGCATCTCGCGACCTGCTTTGCCAGGCGGCAATGGGCGCGCACCCTCTCGCAATGCCTCGACTGCCGCATTCGCGCCCTTCTCTATGCCGCGCCGCAACTGCATGGGATGCATTCCTGCCGCAACGCCTTTTAGAGCATGCTGCACGATAGCCTGCGTCAGAATGGCCATCGTGGCAGCGCCATCGCCCAGCCTTTCGTGCATGCGCCACATGCCGTGGCGCAGCATCATCGCGCCAACATTGGCCGTTGGATCTTCAATCTGGATGATCCGGCGCGCGATAATCCCGGCATCGTCCAACAATTCGGGCATGCGCGCCCGATCAATGCGCTCAATGCCCACTGTCCGTGGCAACGGCCCTAACGTCGGCTTGACCGCATTCGCCATCATGTTAATGCCATCAACCAGGTTGGGAGAGAAGACTACAGAGGGGCGGACAAAGGCTGTGGAGCGGCGGCTTGTTTTCATGGTCTATTACCTGCTATCTGGATGCCTGCGTGTGCCCGATTATAGCTTTGCGGCTCAGATGTTTG
This sequence comes from Chloroflexota bacterium, assembly GCA_023382055.1. Lineage (GTDB taxonomy): Bacteria > Chloroflexota > Anaerolineae > J036 > Brachytrichaceae > CAIXPS01. Next base: position 21,579 of record JAMCQN010000177.1, on the reverse strand, counting down.
CAGCAGCGCCGGGCTTGTGCTACCATGTGAAAAGTGGCAGGAAATCATCAGTGGCATAGACCGGGCTTCTGATGTGAGCCGTTTAGCCTGGTGTGCGCCTTTTATGGTTTGAAATGTAATAGCGAGCATGCGCAATACACAAAACGACGTTCCAGATATCGTGGTTGGACGTCTACCGATTTATTTACGCGCACTCTCCACCATGCATGAAGGTGGAAAACTCTACACGTCCTCGCATGAACTTGCCGAATGGCTGGGCATCAGCTCTGCGCAGATTCGCAAGGATTTGTCACACTTTGGCGAGTTCGGCAAGCAAGGCACCGGTTATTCGGTTGCCAGCCTGTATGAGGAGCTGCGCCAGATCCTGCACCTGGACCGCGAGTGGCAACTGATTGTCGTGGGTTCGGGCAATATCGGCAGCGCCGTCGCCAGTTACTCCGGCTTCGCACAGCGGGGTTTTCGCGTGGTCGCCTTTTTCGACAACGACCCCAACAAAGTTGGGGCAAAAGTCGGCAGCTTCATCGTGCAGGACAATAGCGAGATCGCCTCGTATGTTTCCGAGAACCATGTCCAGCATGCCATGATCGCTGTTCCAGCGCAATATGCCCAGCAGGTCGCCGATCTGCTGGTTGACAGCGGCATCCGCGGCATCCTGAACTACGCGCCGATCAACTTGAGCGTCCCCGACTACGTGCATGTGGAATACATAGACCCAGTACTCCATCTGCAAAAGATGACTTACTACCTCGAATAAAAGTCGATGTCTGACTTCTTTCACGGCGCGGCAGTGACGGCGACGGCGCCCAGGTCGACTGAGTCCCTGCCATCCGCGGTCAGGATACGCTGGTTTGTTGCTGGATCATAAACGCCGACGACGATGCGCAGCCGCCCGGTGAACGCCGCCGGCGGCGCAAGTCCGTGATGGTCAACTACATCCGCGCCCACCGGCAGTGAAGGCATGGGACGCAGGTCGTTCAGCGGCTGTGCGTCATGTTGAGCGACTAAGTCGCCGCTGTCATCGAAGGCATGCACAAATACTTTATAACTCTGCTTCAACGGTGAATCGGCGCGCCATGTCAGCGCTACAGGAATAATCTCGCCCGTGCGCACTGTCGCAGCGGTTTGCGCGGTGCGAAGTTCGAGATCGAATCCGTCCGGGGCACGCCAGTGAACGTGGCTGACTTGCGCTGAGACCAATGGTTCATGCACGGTTCCATATAGACCATAGAACACCCCTTCCTCCCCCCACTCTGCTGCAGCCGGGAACAGGTTTGTATCCAGCCATCCGCGCAAGTCGCCATTCTTGCCCGCCAGCCCGCGATATAACACAACCCAGAGCCGGGCGTGCAGCGCGGCTGCCTGCTGGATGCGCTGCTCCCAGCGCATGCGCGGCTCGATGACAGGATCCCACGTGAGCGCGTAAGACCATGTAGGGTCATTGCTCCTGCGGTCGAGTGCGTAGAAACCGGCCGGGCTGAGTACGTTAAAAATAACTAAATCATCAGGTTTGGCTTTCGGCGCAATGTGCTGAAAGTAGGTGTGCGGGTTATACGGGTCGAATACTTCCAGTGTTTTCTGATAGACGAAGCTTGCGCTTGTGCTGAAGTAGACTGCCGCCAGCACCAGCGCGGCTCCGGCCGCCAGAATGCGGCTCTGGCGGATCATGCGATCCAGCGACCAGGCTAACAGCAGCGCCAGCGCAGGCGTCGCGCATACGACCATACGGGCGCTGAACGCCCAGTTGCGCGCCGCGACAGCAACACCGAACAGCGTCAGGACGATCATCAGCACAGGCAAAGTTAACGGCGCGAGTTGCGCTGCGAGCGCCGCCACACACTCAGTCCATCCAGAGACCGCGTGTACTGGCGCTGTCGAGTCATTCGTCTTGCGCACAACGCCAATAAACGCCGATGCCAGCCCGATAATCAGAACACCTGCGATCACAGGCACGCCCAGACCCGATGTAGCCTGCGCCATCGACAATCCTTCCACGCCCAGCTTCAGAAACAAGCTGACAGGCAGACCCTGTGCGATATTGCCGCTTTCTGCCGCGGCGCGCCCCAACAGTTGCGGGATGGCATAGAGCGCCCAGGGCAGATACAGGATGGCCGACAGCCCTGCTGCCAGGCTCAATGCCCGCAACCGGCGCCGCCGCAGTGCAAGGATAAATCCGTATAGCCCCAATGCGATCAAAGCCCAGGCGGCATGATAAAGCGTCAACATGGCGCCCGATGCGCCTACGACAAATACCGTCGAAAGCCCTGTCGTGTTATGGCGGCGTTGTACGGATATCAGTCGCAGCCCCGCCCAGGTGGCCAGTAAAACGAAGGTCGGCGCCAGCGCATACATACGCACGACGGCGCTGTAATACACGGCGAGCGGCAGCCAGGCCATGCAGATGGCTGCGATAAACGCGAGCCGTGCAGGACGGGCCGATCGATCGGGATTCCAGGCCACAGCGACGGCGTATACCAGCGGCGCCACCGGAAGGCTCATCAGAACCGCCAGGTAACGGTCTGCAAACAGATTTACGCCGATGAGTTGCTGCCATGCGCCGAGCAGCATGTAGAACAGCGGGGGATGCACATCCGCGGATGTGATCGTAAAGATATCGCCAAGGCTCAAAGAGGCGTGTGCGATGGTCCAGCCTTCATCCCATCGCGGCGGGACATCAGCCAGCCCGATCATTCTCAGGATAAAGGCCGCCAGCGTGACGAGCGCCAGGCCGGCAACGATGCGCGTAGAACGGTTCACTTGGATAAGCATGCCAGAAACCGCCCGGCCTACTTGTCGCCAGACGTGCGACTGACCATCATCATCGCGATGCCGCCCAGTGTAAATACCCCGCCGATCAGCGTCAAAGGCGTTACCCCTTCGCCCAAAAAGATAAATGCCAGGATGACCGAACCAATCGGCTCACCCAGTACAGGGATAGTCGCGTAGGTTGCAGGGAGATAGCCCAGCGACCAGTTGAACGACGTGTGACCGACCAGTTGGGGCAGCAGCGCCAACAGCGCGACCCACAGGTAGCTCTGAGGGTTAAAGCCGGTCAATGGAGTCCCAGTCGCGGCCACCGCAAGCAACAACACCAGCGCCGCTGCGCCATAGACCAGGCTGATATACGCCAGTAACGACATTTTGCGGCGCAGGCGACGGCCGATCAGAAAATGCGGCGCGATACAGATCGCCCCTCCCAACGCCAACAGGTTGCCCAGCAAGGGGTCCGGAGCACTGACCGATATCTGGTTGATATCGCCGCCGGCGATAACGATGCCGCCGAGAATCGCAACGATCATTCCGATCACGGTACGCCGGTTGAGTCTTTCGCGCAGGAATACGGCGGAACCTACAGCGACAAACAACGGAGAGAGTGTTACCAGGATGACGGAACTCGCAACGCTGGTGTATTGCAGCGAGGAGATCCACATCGCAAAATGCGCTCCGAGAAAAGCGCCGCCGATCAATCCGACGCCCAATTCACGCGCTGAGAGCGCAACCAGTTCAGCGCGGCAGCGCGTCAGCGCCAGAGGGAGCAGCGCCAGCGCTGCAAACGACAATCGCAAGGCCGCGATAGTCAGCGAAGGGGCGCCGTCGGCCTGAGCGAACCGGACGAATATGGACGCCGTCGAGATCGCCACGATGCCGATACTGATCCCCAGCGCGGGGGGGATGTGCGGACGTGCGATTGGTGCTGCGGCCTGATGCATGATGTAGACGTGAAAGTAAACCTGAACCTGATATTGTCAATGAACTATTTCAGTCGCCTCTAAGAAAGATTTCGTATAATAGCGTAGTTTGGAATTTACTGTTTACAAGGAGAAAATGGAAATGGCGTTTGAAATGGCTCCCTTACCGTATGCATTTGGCGCGCTCGAACCGTATATCGATGCCCGCACGATGGAAATCCATCACGATAAACACCACGGCACTTACGTTGCCAACCTGAACACCGCTCTGGCAAATCACCCCGATCTGCAGAGCAAAAGCATCGAGGATCTGATCAAGAACCTGAGCACAGTGCCTGAAGCCATTCGCACGGCTGTGCGCAATAATGGCGGCGGCCACCTGAACCACAGCCGCTTCTGGCTGCAACTGGTCCCCGGCGGCAGCCAGCCTTCCGGCGCGTTGCTGGATGCGCTGAACTCAACGTTTGGCTCTTTGGCAAACTTCCAGGAGCAGTTCAACAAAGCCGGCCTGGGTCGCTTCGGCAGCGGCTGGGCATGGCTGGTCGTGGATGGCTCGGGCAAACTGGCCATTACCTCGACCGCCAACCAGGACAATCCGCTAAGCGACGGCCTGAAGCCATTGCTCGGTGTGGATGTGTGGGAACATGCTTATTATCTGAACTACCAGAACCGCCGTGCGGACTACTTGAAGGCCATCTGGAATGTGATCAACTGGGCGGATGTCGTCAAGCAGTTTGCAGCAGCCAGCCGGTAATCAGCTAACAGCCAGCCGTCTGCATAAACGGCCAGGTGATGGATATTCGCCTGGCTGTTTTTTGCGGTGTGTTCCCACCTGCGCCGCCGGTCGTTCCAGTACACCCCGCAACCCATTCGCGGCGCGCAATCTCCTGCTTCTGTACCACGCACTCTTCCGCATTTGCTAGACAATCATAGGGTGTTAGTGTATAAATCAGTAAAATTACCGGTAGTGAACTTCATTGTTGGAGTCGCTAATCACTATACAGAAACTAAGGAGCTTAACAGATGACTCACGTAATTACTCAACTTTGCCTTCGCGATGGCGCGTGCGTTGATGTATGCCCTGTCGAATGTATTGTCGAAGGCAAGCCTGAGGATCAATGGCCGTGGTTCTTCATCGATCCCGCCACTTGCATCGACTGCGGCGCCTGCGTTCCCGAATGCCCCTACGAGGCTATCTTCCCCGAAGGTGAAGTCCCCAGCGAATACACCACCAAACCCGGCCAGGAAGTTGTTCCATTCGGCGGAGCGCGCTACGCCTCCAAGGGCGGCGAGGTGCTGGACTTGACCACCGCTACAGAACCCAACGCAAAGTTCTACACGGAAGGCCCGGGATACGCTGCGCGCAACATGTAATTGACTAACGATACGAAGTAGTCAGGCAGCCAGACGTTAACGTTTGGCTGTTTGTATTATATGAACACCAAGCTAACCGCCGCCATTCTGGCGCTGTTCGTGTTGACACTCATCGGACAAAACACCACAGAAACGTTAGCAACCCGGGCGGCCACAACGGCAATTACTTCAGCCGATGCTCACGGCCCCCGGCAGCCGCCCGCGCCGGACGGACCGCTGGCGAGTTCCAACCTGATCGTCGGTCATGCCGTATACGGGGAGATTTCCCCCGCACTACGCGATCTGCCGCTCAACCGGGCAGCCGTGAGCACACAGGTATGGCCGGCCCGCAGGATTCGTGCCGCGCCGGCAAGCGGCATCCTGCAGCCGCAAGCCGCAGCCAGCGCCGACCCACTGGCGATGAAAGGCCCGGCAGTCAGCGCCATGCCTGCGCCGCTCTTGACATTCGACGGCATCAGCAACCCTTATGGCTACGTGCCGTCTGATTCCAACGGGGCGGTCGGCCCGCATCACTACGTAGAGATGGTCAACATGCAGTTGGCTGTATACAGCAAAACAAACGGCTCGCTGCTCTACGGTCCGCTTGCCATCAACAGCCTGTGGTCATCGGTTGGCGGACCTTGCGCGCAGACGAATGACGGGGACCCCATCGTGCTGTACGATCAACTCGCAGACCGCTGGCTGGTCAGCCAGTTCTCCGTGTCAAACGCCACTGGCCCCTATTATGAGTGTGTAGCGATTTCCACATCGCCGGATCCGGCGGGCAGCTATTACGCTTACACGTTTCAGATGCCCGCGGTGCCGAACTACCCCAACGGCAAGTTTCCGGATTACCCCAAGCTGGCCGTCTGGCCGGATGGCTATTACATGACGATGAACCAGTTCAGCAGTGGCACCTACACCGGCACGTATGCCGGCGCCGCGGTCTGGGCGTTGGACCGCGCGCAGATGCTGACGGGTGTCCTCACTCCGACCTATGTCTACATCGATCTGGGCGCCGTTAGTCTGCGTTTCGGGAATATATTGCCTGCCAACATGGATGGCGCAAGATTGCCACCTGTCAACTCGCCGGCATATTTTGCCGAGGTCGACCCGGCAAGCGGGAGCTGGCCGTTCAGCGCCATGCGCTTGTGGTACTTCAACGTCAACTGGACAACGCCGGCCAGTTCCACCTTCGGTTTATCTGGGCAGCCGAATGCGGTGATCCCCGTCGCGTCGTTCAATTACCTGCCGTGCGTCACATCCGGATCACCGAACTGCATCCCGCAACCGGGCGGCGCTCCGGCGCTGGATGCGGTCGGCGACCGCATCATGCACCGGTTGGTGTATCGTAATTTCGGGAACCACGAGTCGCTGCTGGCGAACCACACCGTTGACGCCGGCGGCGGTCTGGCCGGTGTGCGCTGGTATGAGGTGCGCGATCCGGGCGGTTCGCCCGGCATCTATCAACAAGGCACATACGCACCCGATACGACGAACCGCTGGATGGGCAGCATCGCCATGGATCAATCCGGCAATATCGCCATCGGCTACAGCGCTTCCAGCGCCAGCATCACCCCATCGATCCGCTACTCCGGCCGGCTGGCGACCGATCCGCTTGGCGCGTTGAGTCAGGGCGAACAGTCTATCATCAACGGCGCCGGCGTGCAGACCAACTCAACATATTCGCGCTGGGGGGATTACAGCGCCATGACCATCGATCCAAGCGACGACTGCACGTTCTGGTACGTCAACCAATACTACAGTTTCACGAGCAGCTCGTACTGGCACACGCGCGTCGGCGCATTCAGGTTCCCCACTTGCGGCATGGGCGCTTTAACCGGCGTGATCACCGATGTGAGTACAACCGCCCCCATATCCGGCGCACTCGTCATCGCCACAGCGCCGACCGGCGCGCCGCTCAGCGCGTACTCGGATGCGAATGGTCTGTATGCCTGGCAATTACCCAGCAATACCTACACAGTCACCGCGTCGTTATACGGTTACCAGCCTGCTGCGATATCCGGCGTCAGTGTCACGTTATCGAGCACGACGACACAAAATATCGGTCTAGTCGCGGCAGCTACATACATCGTGTCGGGCACTGTCAGCGACATCGTCAGCGGTCAGCCGCTTACGGCCAGTGTCCAGGTCTCCGGCAGCCCGTTCGATCCACCGGTCACGACGACCACAACCGACGCCGGCGGAACCTACAGCCTGACGCTGTCCGGCAGCCAGTCTTATACATTGACAGCGTCTGCCGACTTCCATCCATCACAAACGCGTTACCTCGGTGTTCTCAGCAGTAACCTCAACGAGGATTTCGCCCTGTGGCGCCAGGTACTGCTTACGGTGGTGATGAGACAGTAACGCCAATGCCCCTGATATCGTCGTGCTCGATCTCGCCCTGATGGCGATCGGGCGCCGGCGCAACGACGCAATAGAAGTGATAGAGCCTGAGGTATATGGTCAATACCGCCCATACTCAAGCGCTGCATCGATGAACCGGATGTAGTTTTGTTCGGTTTTTTTCGCCAGCGGGGAATTGATCGGCGCGGCAGTCGGCATGATGACGTAGCCGCCGCCTGCTTTGGCTGCATCCATGCAGGATTTCACGAACGCCGTCACCTCTTCGGCGCTGCCGTGCTCCAACAGCTTCAGCTCCAGGTCGCCGAAGACACACATCCGGCCCGCGGCGCGCTGTTTCACCTCGGCCAGGGTAATGTCGCCGTCCGGCGGCGGTTCGCATGGGTCAATGCTGTCAGCGCCGGTAGCGAGGATCATATCCAGCACATGCCGGATTTTGCCGTGACAGTGCAGGCGGGCGCGCGCGCCCGCACCGTGGATCAGGTCGACCATCTCCGCGACGTATGGGACGACGAATCGCTCGAACAGCGCGGGCGGAAGATAGGGCGGCGTCGCATACTCCGGGCCGCAGATGCGATACAACTCGACCACATTCACGGCCAGCATGCGGCGCAGGTTTTCCATGCAGCGCTCGTGCAACTGGCGGATGGCGCGGGCGAAATGCTCGGTCTCCGTCGCCGCCCATATGGTGAACTCGCCGAACTCCATCAGTTCCGCCGCCATCAGCAGAGGATCGCCCAGCGATGCCATGATAATACCGTGTTCGCCCACCTCGCGGCTGATGCGGTGGAAATCGGCGGGATCATATTCGACCGGGACGTAAGGCAGCGCCAGCGCAATATCCACGTCGGCGCTGCTCTTACACCAGTGTTCGGTTTGCCAGATGGTGTTCAGATCGTCGATGCGCGTGAGCGTCTGGCTTAAGTCGCCCATCGCCGTGTGCATCACCGTATGTGTGATTAAACGGTCACCCTCGCGCCGTGACGTGGCTTCCAGCTCCACTGGAAATGCCGACCCAAGGAAGCGCTCATTCGAGGCGGGATTCCACATGGCGAGGCAATCGGTTTTCTCGCGTATCGCCTGCATCAATACATCGTACGAGGCGTCATTATTCTCTACCGACCGGCTATCGTATCCCACCAGTTCATAGGTCGAAATCGGCACCCGGTCGGGAACCTGGCAGGCCAGTGCGGTCAGCAGTCGTTCGCGTGAGTTCATTGATTTTTGCCTTTCTGCGTTACCAAGAGCACAGCCTGCTCAGGCATAGGCGCTACTGTTTCGCGCGTTCGGCCAGCAAAGCGTCGATAGCGCGGATATCGTCCTGTGATAGCGCCCAGTCGCCTGCCGGGGCCGTCTCCTCAATTTGTGAGGGACGCCGCGCCCCGACGATTGCGGCAGTGACTTCCGGCCGGCGCAATACCCAGGCGATGGCGATTTGCGCTGCCGTCTTGCCGTTACGCGCGGCGATCGTTTTCAGACCTTCAACGAGCTTCAGATTTGCGGATAACTGCGGCTCCTGAAACATGGCGTCGCGATGGCGATGGTCGTCTGCAGCCAGGCTCCCTACCCACTCGCGCGTCACTTTGCCGGTCAACAGGCCTTTCTGCATCGGGCTGTAGGCAACCACGCCGATCTGGTTGTCGGCACAGTACTGCAGCAACCCTTCCTCTACGCCGCGCACCAGCATGCTGTAAGGCGGTTGCAGCGAGGCGACCGGGTGGATGGGCCGGATGCGCTTGAGTTGGTCGACGCTGAAGTTGCACACGCCGATGTAACGCAGTTTGCCTTCTTTCACCAGTTCTGCCAGCGCGCCCCAACCTTCCTCGACATCCGCATCCGGATTCGGCCAGTGGATCTGGTAGAGATCGATGGTCTCCACACCCAACCGCTTCAAGCTGGCCTCGCACTCGGCGCGCAGGCTGTCGCGCTTCAGGTTTCCATACGGCGTGCCGGTCTCGTCCCAGCGCCTGCTGCACTTGGTCGCGACAATGGGTTTGTGGCTCATGCCTTTTAAGGCCTGACCGATTACCTCTTCAGAGTGACCAAGCCCATAGATCGCCGCGGTATCGACCCAGTTAATGCCGAGGTCGATGGCGCGTTTGATCGTCGCGATGGAATCGGCGTCATCCTGCGGGCCCCAACTGAAACGCCAGCCAGCGCCGCCCATGGCCCACGCGCCAAGTCCCATCGTCGTGAAGTGTAGATCCGTCCAGCCGAGTTTTCTTGACTGCATTATTCCTTTCCGTCCTCATCTAAGATCTACTATATGTTCCCATCAACTCGCCCTGCGCCACGATATGGTCTTTCATCGCCGCCAGCAATTGATCCTTCGTCGCGCCGGGAGCCAGTTGAAGCATCGTATCGAGCGCATACAGCTTGAAGTAATAGCGATGCGTACCACTGGGCGGGCACGGGCCTATATAGCCCGATTGTCCAGCACTGTTTTTCCCGTTGCGGCTGCCATCTGTTAGTGTTGCCGCCGTTGATATCCCTTCAGACAATCTGCGTGCGTTGACCGGCAGGTTATAGAGCACCCAGTGGACGAATGTGCGGCCCGGCGCATCGGGGTCATCGACGATCAACGCAAAGCTGCGCGTATTCGGCAGAGGGTCGCTCCAGCTCAACGGAACTGAAATCCCCTGCCCATCACAGGTATATTTTGCCGGGATCATTTTACCGCCTGCAAATGCTGTGCTTGTCACTTGAAGTGTCATGGTTTGTGCTCCTGCATCCGTCACGGTGGCTGCCGGCGCGGTGGTCGCGGTGGACGCACCGCTGGCGCAGCCAGCCGTGATCAATGCCACTGATACGATTAGCGCCAACGACTTGCCCATACTACCCTCCTCCGCCTGTTGTCGGGTTTATGGTAATTCGAGCTCCATATACACACTGACATCGTCACGGTCGTATTCCACGAAGCCATGACTGCGATACAACCTGATGGCGTCATGCCAGTCGTTATTCGTCTCAACCTGCACACACCTCAAGCTGCGCTGGCGAGCGATCCAAAGCAATTGCTGCACAATCGCGCTGCCGACGCCGCGCCGGCGGTGCTGCAGGCTCACCGAGACGCGCACTATCCGTCCCACAGCCTGTTCCAGCACCATGAGCGCGCCTGAACCGATCAAGCCGGAATCGTCTTCCGCAACCAGAAAGATATGACCGGGCTGTAGATAGTGGCGCTCGATATCATCCAGGTCGGGGTTAAGCGTTTCATTGACGTAGCCAAAGTGCTCACCGAGTCCTTCCAGGATCAACAGGCGTGCTGCTGGTTGATCCAGAGGTCTAAATGGACGGATAACCATCTCTACTCCCGCTCACCTGCACGACCTCGACCCGCCTTCTCGCGCAGCAAGGCAACTGCCGCATCGTCGAGCAGTTCTGCCGATACAAAATCCACCGGACCGAGCATCTTCAGTCGCAGGGGGCGGCGCGTCAACCACTCCCAGCCAGCCGGCATCGTCGTGCGCGGGTGCGGCTCGATATCATCCTGGCTTACGGCCTCATCCACCGCGTACAGGAAACCCGCCAGCCGCCCGTTGTGCCTGATACTCCCGTCATCATCCAGCGAAACGATTGACGGTTTGTGCGAGAACACCTCGGCCACATGCCGCTCGCGTGTGATCGTGCTGCCTGGAAGCAGCATTGACAGCTCTAAGGGCGACCCGTGATACCAGATATCCATCGCTCTATCGGATCCTGCTACCGCAGCGGATAGCCGCCAAACTCACGCACGGCCTCGAACATAGCCAGTACGTTCTCAACCGGCGTCTGCGCCTGAACATTGTGAATCGGGTTGAAGATGAAACCTCCTCCGGCGCCAAAAATCCTGATGCGCTCGCGCACTTCACGCCGTACTTCGTCCGGTTTGCCAAACGGCAGCGTCCGCTGTGTGTCGACGCCGCCGCCCCAGAAGGTGATCGCGGCGCCGAACTCGCGTTTCAGGTCGGCGGGCATCATTTGCGCCGCCGACGTCTGCACCGGGTTCAGAATATCGAAACCGGCTGCGATGAAGTCCGGGATCAGCGCACGCACCGACCCACACGAATGAATGAACGACTTCCATTGTGTGTGAGTATGAATCCAATCGTTAACGCGCTTGTGGAAAGGCATATATAAACCGCGGTAGGCTTTGGGAGAGATGAAGGGGCCGTTCTGCGTGCCGAAGTCGGTGCCGGTGACGAACACCGCGCTGACCTTGTTGCCGACCACCTGGAATATCCTTTCGAGATTGGCGATTCCGATTTCGCACTGGCGTTCGAATAACTCGTAGACGTAGTCGCGGCGGCTGACCGTGCTCATATACCATTCCGCGATGTCGCGAATCCCCTTGGGGCGCTTCATAAAGGGCGCCGGCACCAGCGCGATGTCGCCGAAGGCCGTGCCGCCGAAGTTGCCCAGGATCGCTTTATCGGTCTGCGTGTAGAGCCGCTGCGCCTCCTGTTCCAGATAGCTGAGGTCCTCGGCGCTGATCGGCGTGAACTCCTCCAGATTGTCTTCGACATTCAACCGCTCGTCATCAATCGGTTCCTGGCGGACGATGGTGTCGAAGTAGAAACCGTCCCGCGGCATGCGACCGCTCGCCGGCACGGTCTTGTCGCCTTCCGGGTACATCAGTACGTCGCCATTCGGTTCGGGGTCGGTGTTAAACGCCCCCGGCGCCAGAACCGGGATTCCCTGCGGCGTCGTCCAGGGCTTCCAGTTTTCATTCCTATAGCCGAACAGGTTCTGCGGTTTCCCCAGACCCACCACATCGATACCGAGTATCTCCATCAGGTCCGGTTGGATATCACCCAGCATCTGGTAGGGCTCAACAACTTTAACCGGCGTCCCCGGCGCATCAAGCTTCAACGCCTGGCGCAACGCGTAAACCGTATTGACGTGCATGCCGGTCACCGCGCTGCCGCCCAGGTCGATCGGCACGCGATCTGCTTCCTGATGGCTGAGACTGAGACGGACGCGTTCTCTTGAGTTCATTGTGCTCCTCCGTGGAATGAGATTATTTTTCTTTGGCAACCTGCAGACGGCACCAGGCGTAGAGGGCATCATAGACCTCAAACTGGTGCGACAGGTTCTCTTCGTCGTCAGGATAACGCAGGCTGAAGCCTTGCGCAATCGCCTCCAGACCGCGCGCAATGGGGTCTGTGTCGATATCCGCGGCGATGTCGGCAGCATGGATGATTTTCGCCAGGCGACCCAGCGCTGGATCCGTCAACTCATACTTCAGTATCAACGACTCGAAAGAGCAGCGATTATCGACATGTCCCAACTCCACGCCGGGCGCATCGAATGGGATGGCGCCGCTCTCGGCGGTCACTTTGGCAGCCTGGTTTTTCGGGACGAACAGAAACTCGGCATTATTGTCGATGAACCGGCTGATAAGCCAGGGACAGGCCACGCGATCGACATGCACGTGCGAACGGGTAACCCACAACATCGTTTTACTCCTCGGCCATGCCGCAGTTGCGACAGGCCGTATTGCCAATTACGCGCTCGATCCACCATCCGGCGTGTCGGACGGCAACGGCGCCGGGTGAAAAGGCATATTCATAAGATCAATCAAACTGTCCGGGTGAGTCTCAACCGAGATCGTCCTCGGATGAGTGGCATCGCCGCGAAAGATCGCTACGCGCCGGTATGGGGGGATGAGCAGCGGTGAAACATGCGGCTTGCGCGAGCCGAAGGCCTGCAATGCGCGTTCCGCACCCTCGCGGATCAACTCGCGCGCGCGTTCCGGATGGCGGTGGATGGCGCCGCTGTTGTGAAGCATATATTGATCGGCGTCAAGATCGTCGCCGCCGGCCGATTGCGTGCCGCGTTTCACGCTGACGGTTTCGATGCCCGGCGTCAGTCGCTGGGCCTCCAGGCAGCCCGCGCTGTCGCCCGAGAAAAAGATCGTAGGCGCGTCCAACTCGCCGGCGCACAGCGCCAACTGGCCGAACTCGCCGATGGATACGTCGTTGACCGACAGGTCCAGATAGCGCAGCGACTGCGTATGCGCCAGGTGCGCGTATTCCGTGCCAGCCTTGGCATGTTGACCCACCCAGGCAACGGCGTCATACCCTTCGTTCAACAGGAACGGCCAGCCCATGCCCAGGCCGCGCATCAGCTCGACGCGTTTGTGCAGCAACTTAGGATTGATGCCTCCCGCGCCGTGCCCATCCACGACCAGTATCTCCTTTGCGCCTGCGGCAAAGAAACCTTCTACCGCTGCGTTGACCTCTGATGTCAGCAACTCCTTGGCCAGGTCGTAATAACGCGATTCCGGCAGGCACCAGTCCTGGAAATTGAGCACCCCGGCGACGCCTTCGAGATCAGTCATCAGATAGATTCGCATGGTTTTCAATTGGACAATTTAATCACTGCCTTGATCATCTTTCGTTCGCGCAGCGCATCAAAGGCAAGGTTAATATCGGTCAGGTTAAATGGATGCTCCAGGTCCAGCCAGTTGCCGGCCTTGAGCGCACCACCCTGGATCATCGCGACAATCTCGGCATGGGTCTCTTCCTCATCGTATCCGCCGTTGTAGAAAGTGAACGTGCCGCGCGCGCGAGTGGGATTCAATGCGCACTTGCCCCAGTCGTCTATCCCATATATGCCGACCGTTCCACCGTGGCGCACGAGCGGCAGCAGACCATCGAGTTCGCCTACCTTTCCGACCGCGTCGATGATGAAGTCAAAGCCGTCCGGATGCGCCGCCGCGATGCGTTCCACCAGGTCCGGATTGCGGTAATCGTAGAATTGATCGGCGCCCACGGCGCGCGATATCTCCTCCCGCATAGCGCTGCCCACGGCCACCACCGTGTGCGCGCCACGGTTATGCGCATGCGCCGCAAACGAGAGCCCATTGCCGCCGGTTCCACTCACCAGCACACTCGATCCCCCATTCACTCCCATGCGCCTCAGATAGCTCAGCGTTTCGCGCCAGGTAATGATCATGGTGGCCGCTGCCGGGTCGAAATCGGGCGGCAATACCTGATTGATGCGGTACGCGTTCCACGCACTGGCGGGCAAGCCGTCAGCGCGCATCGCCCAATGGTCGCGAGCTACACCGAACTGAGCGTACCCGCCCCAGTTGACATCGAGTTCACCGCCGGCTGGGGCGCCTACGCGTGTCACCAGGTCGCCGATCTTGTAGTTGCGCACGCGTTTGCCCACCTGCACCACTCTACCGATGCTCTCATGCCCGATGATCGTGGGGTAACGCACCGGCCACGGGAAGCGCCCGGCGATCAAATGTTGATCGGTGCCGGTGCAGGTCGCGCCATACAACATCTCGCATAACGCATCATAATCGCCATATTCGGGTGCGGGAATGTCCCTGACGACGAGGACTCCCGGCTTTTCAACTATTGCAGCTTTCATAGGTTACCCATGTGTATGGATCGTATCCGGGCTCATCACGCTATCGCCGGGCCCCAGTATTCGCGGTTGAAGGGCAGACCGAACGGCTCCTCGAATGGCCGGAATGGCGCCATGGCGGCAATCTGATCCAGACGCGCCAGTACATCCGCAGGCAGAGGGCCTTTCTCGGCGGCGGCGACATTCTGCTCCACTTCCTCGCGCGAGCGCGCGCCCATCAACGTGCATGAGATATGCGGGTTAGACAGGACAAAACGCAGGCCAAGCTCCGCAAGGGGGATGCCGACTTCATCGAGGAAGTCGTACAGCGCGATATATTGAGCGCGGCGCGGCGAACTCAGCCAGCGCGCGCCGTGGCGCACTTCCTCATCATAGCGGCGCGCTAACGCTCCCTGTTGCAGCGGCGATCCGATGACGATGCCCATGCCCTGCCTGATGGCTGCCGGCAGCACTTCGCGCTCGGCCTCTCGCCACAACAGGCTGTAATTGAATGCCGTCAGGACGACGTCAAAGCGGCCGGTGTTGATGATATGCGGCAGTTCATAAGCCGTAGTGCCGCCCAGACCAATATAACGAACGATGCCCTGGCGCTTCAAGTCAGCCAGTACACCCATGACCGGGCCATCGAAATTGACCGGGTCCGACCACCAGTTGTACTGGCCCGGCCGATCGGGCTCGTGAATCATCAGAATGTCGATATGGTCGCGTTTGAGGATGCGCAGGCTTTCTTCGACCGAAAACATCAGGCTGTCGCGGTCCTGCGGCTTAAACGGCTGCGGACGCCCGCCCAGCTTGGTGGACATGATAAAAGGCGTTTTTACACCGTCCAGCGCCTTGCCCAGCACCTCCTCGCTGTTGCCGTAACCGGGCGCGGTGTCGATGTAGTTCACCCCCAACTCCAGCGCGCGGTGGATCGCTGCGCGGGCCTGGTCATAATCGCCTCCATATGATGAGACAAATAATCCGCCCAGGGCGAGTTCACTCACCTGTAACCCGGTCTTGCCAAGCAGTCGTGTTTTCATACCCATTTTCCTCACGGGATATTTAAGGTTGGAGCCATCTGCATACCGTGTGATGGCCTATGGTCCGGATATCCAGTATTGATTCTATTACCCGCTCCGGCAACAGGCAAAACAAGCGTATGTTAAGAATCCGTAACACACTTTATACGCGCCATCAATCGCCTGCTCATCTTTACCTAAGAAGCTGCGCCTACATTCATTAAGGAAATTTCGATCGTTACGGAACCTACGAATCGATATGAGTAAATGCAAAGTCGAGTGGAGGTAATCATGAACTTGAAACACACAGGCCGCGTTGGCGTACAGCTTCTCGCGGCAACATCAATGGTATTGCTGATAGCGGGTTGCCAGTTCAATGGCTTAAGCGCGGTGCAATCAAGCACGGCGATCAATACGGCGGCGGCGGCGAGTAATGCCGTTACCAAGACGGCGTTACAGGCGGCGAATCAGACGACCAGCTCACTCGCGCCAGTAGTTTCACATACCATTGACGCCGCGCAGCAGACCAGCCCGACGACATCGTCGGCGCCTATTACCAGCAGCAATTTTGCGACGGCGGTGCGCGACGTGGCGGCACGGGTCAAGCCTGCCGTCGTCCAGATCACCAATCAACAGGTGCAAATCGACCAGTTTAACCAGAGCACCAGCGTTCCCGCAGGCGTCGGCTCCGGCGTGATTTATGATGCGCAGGGACACATCCTGACCAACAACCACGTCATCGCGGGCGCAGATAAGCTGCTGGTATCCCTGCCCGATGGGCGGTCATTCCCGGCCAAAGTCGTCGGCGCCGATCCGCAGACCGACCTGGCTGTATTGCAGATCAGCGGCGCCAATCTGCCAGTGGCGCAGTTGGGCGACTCTAACCAGCTTCAGGTCGGCGACTGGGTCGTCGCAATCGGCAACGCCCTGGCGCTCCCCGGCGGTCCAACAGTGACAGCGGGCGTCGTCAGCGCCGTAGGCCGCACCGTGCAGGAACCCGCCGATCAAAACGGTAACGCCCCCTTCCTGTTCGACGCCATCCAGACCAGCGCCCCGATTAACCCCGGCAACTCGGGTGGGCCGTTGGTGAACCTGTCTGGTCAGGTGATCGGCATCAACACCCTCGTGGCAGGCCAGGCTGAGCCCGGCGTACCGTCGCAGGGCATCGGCTTCGCGATCTCGCTGGCGGCGGCGCGGCCGATTGCCGATCAGCTTGTTGCTACGGGTCATGTGACCCACACGTATCTGGGCATCCGCTACCTGCCGTTGAACGCCATGATCGCGTCCCGCCTGGGCACGACACAGAAGAGCGGTATCGTGGTGATGAGCGTCGTCAGCAACTCCCCGGCATCCAAAGCCGGACTGCAGCAGCAGGACATCATTACGGCAGCCGACGGTAAAAACCTGGTCGATGAATCGAGCCTGGCGCGCGTGCTCAGCACGCATAAGCCCGACGACAAGATCGAACTGAAGGTCGTGCGCGGCACACGCACGCTGACACTGACGGTAACGCTGGCCGAACTGCCCGCGCAGTAGTCCGAGATCAGCATTCCTTCTCCCCCTTGGTATACGACGGCAGCCTGACTGCCGTCGTATGCTTTTTCCGCATGTCATGCCGCAAAAGACTACAATCCCAACCATGCAACAGATCATCGCGCTCGGCGGCGGCGGTTTCTCAATGGAACCCGACAACCTGCTGCTTGATCGATACATCCTGGCACAGACGGGCAAACCGCATCCGCGCGTATGTTTCCTGCCGACGGCAAGCGGCGATTCACTGGACTACGTCGTCAAGTTCAATGCAGCGTTCACAACGCTCGATTGCCAGCCATCCCACCTGATGTTGGTCAATCCTTCCACGAACGACCTGGAAAGCTTCATCATGGCCAAAGACGCGATTTACGTCGGCGGCGGCAACACAAAAAGTATGCTGGCGCTGTGGCGCGAATGGGACATGCCGCGTATCCTGCGTCAAGCATGGCAGAACGGTATTCTGTTATGCGGCATCAGCGCGGGGGCAAACTGCTGGTTTGAACAGTGCATTACCGACTCGATCCCCGGTCATCTCACTGTGTTGGAGTGCCTTGGGTTTCTATCGGGTAGTTGCAGCCCCCACTACGACGGCGAACCAGGCCGGCGTCCCGCCTATCATCGTCTGATTCGTGAAGCGAAAATAGCGCCCGGGTACGGCGTCGAAGACGGCGCCGCCCTGCACTTCGTTGACGAATCGCTCGCTCATGTGGTCAGTTCGCGACCGGCGGCCAAAGCGTACCGCCTGCAACTGGCTGGCGGCGAGGTCGTCGAAACACAGTTGCCCGCGCGCTACCTGGGTTAGCCGCAGGCGCGCGCGGCAGTTGCGCAATAATTAACATTGAGAGAACACGGTGAAACCATGGAGACCATCATGACCGAAGAAAAACGCCTGCAGTGGTTTATGGATGCCCGCTTCGGGTTATTCGTGCACTGGGGGTTATACAGCGTCCTGGCTGGCGAGTGGCAGGGACAACGCATGGATTACATCGGCGAGTGGATCATGAGCCGATACCGCATCCCCGGCGCTGAATATGCAAAACTGGCAGAACGGTTCAATCCGCAGCAGTTTGACGCCGATGCCTGGGTGCAGCTGGCCAGGCAGGCCGGCATGCGTTACATCGTTTTCACGGCCAAACATCACGAAGGATTCGCGATGTACCACTCGGCATGCAGCCGTTTCAACATCGTGGATGCCACGCCATTCGGGCGCGACCCGCTCATGGAACTGGCGGACGCCTGTGCGCGCGGCGGGTTGAAACTCGGTTTGTACTATTCGCAGGATCTGGACTGGCATGAAGCAGACGGCGGCGATCCCGGTCCGCAATACCCGCGCAACTTCGGCATGAGCTGGGGCAACGACTGGGATTTCCCCGATTACGCCGCGAAGAACTACGCCCGGTACTTTGAAGCCAAAGTGAAACCGCAGGTGCGCGAATTGCTGACACAGTATGGCACGGTCGGCCTGATCTGGTTTGATTGCCCCGTCACTATCAACGCGCAGCAATCCCAGGAATTGCACGACCTGGTGCGCGAGTTGCAGCCGAACTGCCTTATCAACACCCGCATCGGCAATGGCCTGGGCGACTACGGCAGTATGGGCGATAACCAGGTACCCTCCGGGCAAGTGGAGGGTGCATGGGAGACACCCGCGACACTGAATGACACGTGGGGCTATAAGTATTTCGACAACAACTGGAAATCCGCTGCGGACACGCTGGGCGTACTGGCCGGGTTGGCCGGCAAGAATGTGAATTATCTGCTGAATATCGGCCCGCAACCCGACGGCGCGTTCCCCGCCGCATCGGTAAGTATCCTGCGCGAAATCGGCGCGTGGATGTCGGTGAACGGCGACGCTATCCACAACGCGCGCCAGAGCCCCTACCCCTATGATTTCGACTGGGGCGCTGTCACCCAACACCTCGGCGTTGATGGGCAAACGGCCCGGTTGAACCTGCTGTTCCGAAACTGGCCCGCAAGCGCTTTCACATTGCACGGACTGCGCACGCGGGTTGTGCGGGCTTGCACGAAAACCGCATCAGCCGACCCCACACCGCGCCGTGAGATTGGTTTTACCCAAGCCATCGATCCCGATGTCCATAAAACAGCATTAACACTCGATTTGCCGCGAGAAGCGCCTGCTGAACTGATGCCCGTGGTCACACTCGAACTGGAGGGTGACGCAGAGGTCGATCAGACACTTACCTTACAGCAAGGGGTTATCGTGCTCCCGGCAGATTGCGGGCGCGTGCAGGCGCTCTCTGCTGCGGCGCCGGAAGTGGACAGAGCCGGCATCCTGACCAACTGGCTGGATCCGGTGGATGCAATCGAGTGGGACATACACCTGCCTGAGGCGGGATACTACAGCGTAGATATCATCACATCGGCGCAGCGCCATAGCGCCCCATGGCAAGGGGGACATGCGGTGCGGATAGAAACCGATGACACGGCGATACAGGCGCGCATCAGCGCCGACGAAATGATCACACGCCCCGAAACGCGCTGCTATGCTCAAGCGGTCACCCACTGCGGCGATCTCTATTTCGCAAGCGCCGGCCTGCAAACCGTAAAGCTGATTGCACTCGCGATTCGCCCGAACAACGGCGTCGGTTTAGCTCTCGCTGCATTGCGCTTGACCGCATCACAATAGGCGCTCGGTTCAGTAATACACTTGAACAACTCGCCATCATTGCGCGACGATAATAAGTCATCACACGTCACTAAATGCGTCGCCATTTCAACAGGCTGATGCCGCTGCAATTCCGATGCATTGTGGAGTAAAGCATGGCGAGTAGAGATCCCTCGCAACCGAATATCGTGTTCATCTTGACGGATGACCAGGGCGCATGGGCAATGGGCTGCGCGGGCAACCAGGAAATCCGCACGCCCAACCTCAACCGCATTGCCGCCAGCGGCATGCGTTTCGAACAATTCTTCTGCGCCTCGCCGGTGTGTTCCCCGGCGCGCGCCTCCATACTGACAGGGCGCATTCCATCGCAGCACGGCATACACGACTGGCTGAGGCGCGGCAACATGGTGGGCGTGGAAGGAGATGGACAGCCCGATGATCGATCCGCCATCGCGTATCTACACGGCATGCGAGGGTACACCGATATGCTGGCCGAACGCGGTTATATCTGTGGCCTGAGCGGGAAATGGCATCTCGGCGACAGCATACATCCGCAGAAAGGCTTTTCCTATTGGCGCGTTTTTCCCTGGGGCGGCGGCGACTACCACGGCGCGCAGATCATCCGCGATGGCCGGCTGGAGACAGACCCGCGTTATCTCACCGATGTCATCACCGAAGGCGGTCTCAAGTTCCTGCATGATCAGGCCGGTAATACGACCCCGTTTTATCTCAGCGTTCACTATACGGCGCCCCACTCGCCGTGGGAGCGCGGGCAACATCCGCCCGATTTGACTGCCTTATACGAAGGGTGTCGCTTCGAGACTTGCCCCGATGGCCCGCCTCATCCATGGCAGATCAACAGCGCTCCACGCGGCGCGGGCGAACGGCGCATCGAACTATTGACGGGATACTACGCCGCCATCAGCGGTTTGGATCGCGGCGTCGGCCAGATTCTCGATCGGCTGGAGGCGCTCGGATTGCGCGACAACACGCTGGTCCTATTCAGCAGCGACAATGGGATGAACATGGGTCATCACGGCATCTGGGGTAAAGGCAACGGCACCTTCCCGCTCAACATGTACGACTCGTCTGTGAAAGTGCCGATGTTAATATCGCGCCCCGGCCATATCCCGGCAGGCGTCCTCGACGATCACCTGCTCAGCCACTGCGACATCATGCCAACCCTCCTGGACTACACGGGCATTCAGAACAGTGAAGCCCGCGCTCTGCCTGGTCGCAGCTTCGCCGCGCTGTTGCGCAACGAGACATTCCAGCAACGCGATCACGTAATCGTGTGCGACGAGTATGGACCGGTGCGCATGATTCGCACCCGCGAATGGAAGTACGTGCACCGTTATCCATACGGCCCGCACGAACTCTATCACCTGGCTACTGACCCTGGCGAAGCGGATAACCTGGTCAATGATCCTGGTTATGCCGCGCGGAAGCAGGAGTTGCGCGGGATGCTGATTGACTGGTTCAGCCGGTATGTCGATCCCTCGCGAGATGGCTCGAAAGAACCCGTCAGCGGGAAAGGTCAGGTCGATTTATCCGGATGGGCGGGCAATGGCCGCAGGGCTTTTGAGGATGACTGGTGGTACATCGATGCAACCGGGCGGCGTCGTGAAGATCGAGGCGTACATGTTGAGCG
>JAMCQN010000186.1 GCA_023382055.1 Chloroflexota bacterium | reverse complement strand
AGCGCATGGAAGCGTTGAACGTGATCGAGCGGGTTGCGCGCGAGCACAACGCCCCGCTCGTGATCCTGGAGCGGCACTGGCGCGGAACGCCGGGCACGGTTTCGCTGGCGAAGCAGACCTTTCAGGTGCGCCAGGTAGCGCGCACGCGCACCAATGTCAACCCGTTTGTCAATGACCTTGAGGGCTGGTACGAGATTCAATTGCTGGGCCGGCATCAGATCGACAATGCGACGGCGGTTATCGCGACGATGGACGTGCTGCGCTCGCGCAACAGCGGGCTGGATATCGAGGCGCGCCCCATCCGCGACGGGCTGCGCATGACGACGTGGCCGGGGCGTTTTGAGATTCTGCGCAGCGAGCCGCCGCTGGTGGCGGACGGCGCGCATAATATCGATAGCGTCAATAAACTGGCGGCGACAATCGCCGAAGTGTTCCCCGGGCGGCGCTGGGTGTTCGTATTCGGCTGCTATTCCGACAAGGACGCCGAGGGCATGTTGAAGGCGCTGGCGCCGCGCGTCACACGCTGGATCATGACACAGGTGAGTAATTCGCGCGCGATGCCGGCGGAGCGGCTGCTGGAAATAGCCAGGTCGCTCAATTTGAAAGCGATTGCACTGCCAGACGCCGTGAGCGCCATGAATACGGTCATCAGCAATCCAGAAGATTCGGTCTGCGTCGCCGGCAGCGTGGCTCTAACGGGCGTCGCGCGAGCCGTCTGGGCGGCGCGTTCGAAGGGGCAAATGCCTGAGACAGATGACTAGAGATTGGAGATTGGAGATTAGAGACTGGAGATTAGGGATTCGCGTACAATCTCTAATCTCTAATTCCTAATCTCTCCATTACAGATGTCAGCAAACCGAGACTACCTGACCCCCGAACTGCGCAACTGGCTGATCGCCGCAAGCTTTGGCGACGGCCTGCAGCAGGATTCCGCTGATGCCCACAGCAACGGCGACGGAACGTCCGCGCCGCTGCCAGAGGTGTTTGAAGCGCCTGTCGTTCCACTGCGCGAGACAGTGGTTTACCCGCGCGCCGTGATGCCTCTGTCCATCGCGCGCGAGCGCTCGCTGCGCGCCGTGGAATCGGCCGGCGAAATGGGGCTGGTAGCGACCATCGCCCAGAAGAATATCGACGCGCCCGATCCGCGCCCATCCGACCTGTATGCCACCGGCACCGCCTGCAAGCTGGGACGCTCATTGCGCATGCCCGACGGCACGACCAGCCTGCTGGTGCGCGGGCAGTCGCGCGTGCGCGTCATAGACTGGCTGCAGGCTACGCCCTTCATGGTCGCCCGCGTGCAGGTGATTCGCGAGCAGCCGGCCAAGCCGCCCTCCACCGAGGCGTTGATGCGCGCGGTGATGTCGCTGTTCGAACGCGTCATCAAGCTGGACCGCAGCCTGCCGGAAGAATCGTTCGTGTACGCGATGAACGTGGGCGACCCGGGCTGGCTGGCCGACCTGATCGCCCAGACGATTCCGCTGGAGATCGCGCAGCGCCAGACCATCCTCGAAGCGGTGGAGCCTTCCGTGCGTCTGCAGAAGCTCAGCGTCATGCTGGCGCGCGAGCTGGACGTGCTGGAGCTGGAGGACCGCATCCAGTTGCAGGTGCAGAATGAAGTGGACAAGAGTCAGCGCGAGATTTTCCTGCGCGAGCAGATTCGCGCCATCCAGAGCGAACTGGGCGAAGATGAGGCCTGGTCGCCTGAGTTGAGCGCATTGCGCGAGCGCCTGAACGCCAAGGCTTTGCCAACCCACGTGCGCGCCAAGGCCGATGAGGAACTTGCGCGCCTGTCCCACATGGATGGCTTCTCGCCCGAGATCAGCATGGTTCGCACCTATATCGACTGGCTGCTGGACCTGCCGTGGGTGGAGCAGACTGAAGACCGCCTGGATGTCAAGCTTGCCGAGAAGATTCTCAACGAACGCCACTATGGCCTGCCCAAGGTGAAAGAGCGCATCCTCGAACATATCGCGGTACGCATGCTGGCCGGCGAGAAAATGCGCACGCCGATCATCTGCTTTGTCGGGCCGCCCGGCACCGGCAAAACCTCGATGGCGCGCAGCATCGCCGATTCGCTGGGGCGCAAATTCGTGCGCATGTCGGTAGGCGGCGTGCACGATGAAGCCGAAATCCGCGGGCACCGCCGCACCTATATCGGCGCGCTGCCCGGGCGCATCCTGCAGACGATGAAACGCGCCGGTACGATCAACCCGCTATTCGTGCTGGACGAAATCGATAAGCTGGGAGATATGTACGGTTTCCGCGGCGACCCGTCCGCCGCGCTGCTGGAAGTGCTGGACCCCGAACAGAACCACGAATTCGAGGATCATTACCTCGACCTGTCCTACGACCTGTCCAAGGTGATGTGGGTGACCACGGCCAACGTGCTCGACACCGTGCCGCCCGCGCTGGACGACCGCATGGAGGTCATCGAGTTCCCCGGCTATGTGGAGGAGGAGAAGCTGGAGATCGCGCGGCAGTTCCTCGTGCCGCGCCAGATCGAGGAGAACGGCCTGAGCAAACAGCCGGTGGTGTTCGGGGCGGACGCGCTGCGGCATATCGTGCGCGAATACACCTACGAGGCCGGTGTGCGCAACCTGGAGCGCGAGATTGCGACGATCTGCCGCAAGGTGGCGCGCAAGCTGGCGGAAAACCAGCCGATTCCGCGCCGCCTGACGCCCGCGATGCTGCACAAA
Source organism: Chloroflexota bacterium (assembly GCA_023382055.1). Classification (GTDB taxonomy): domain Bacteria; phylum Chloroflexota; class Anaerolineae; order J036; family Brachytrichaceae; genus CAIXPS01. Next base: position 16,298 of record JAMCQN010000186.1, on the reverse strand, counting down.
TACCTCGGCCCGCCGGAGTTTGACTTCGGCATGCTGGACGAGAAGGATCAAGTGGGTGTTGCGAACGGCGTGGCATGGAGCGAGGCCGGGGGCGACCTGATGCCTATCGAGGTCACGCTGGTGGAAGGCAAGGGCAGCCTGATGCTGACGGGGCAACTGGGCGACGTGATGCAGGAGTCGGCGCAGGCTGCGTTGAGCTATACACGCTCGATCAGCGCGCGCATCGGCGTAAAGCCGCACCAGTACGAGAAGAGCGATATCCACGTGCATGTGGCCGAGGGCGCTGTGCCCAAGGAAGGTCCTTCGGCGGGCATCACCATTGCGACTGCGCTGATCTCCGCGCTGACGAAAACCCCCGTGCGGCGCGATGTCGCGATGACCGGCGAGATCACGCTGCGCGGTCGGGTGCTGCCCATCGGCGGGCTCAAGGAGAAACTGCTGGCCGCGCATCGCATCGGTATCCGCACCTTCATCATGCCGAAAAAGAACGCCAAAGACCTGGAGGAAGTGCCGAAGAAAATCCAGCGCGACATGCAACTGGTGCAGGTCAGCACGATGGAGGAGGTGCTGGCCGCCGCGATGGCGCGGACAGTGTGGAAAGTCAAACGTCAACACTCAAACGTCAGGAAACAGACCTCAAGGTACAAGCATCGAAAGTCAAGCGTGCAGAATCCAGCGCTAAGAATTAAACGTCAAAATCCAGGTGATGCATAACGTTCGATGTTTCCGGCATGTCGTTTCAATCCGCCGCCTGAGTGAGTATAGCTGTGAATTATGCCGAATGGGAGCAAGGTATTCCGCCATCAATCACCAGCGACTCGCTCTGGAAAATGAGCGCCTATCGCCTGAGCTTGTTCCTGGGCGAAATCGGCTGGTATGATGCAACACGGCTGGCGCAGGATCGAAGAACAGTAGGACTGTCCGACCAACTATACAGGGCGAATGGCTCGATTAGCGCCAATATCGCAGAAGGGTACTCGCGCGGAAGTGGTAAAGACCGCGCGCGATTCTACCAATACGCGCTAGGGTCCGCACGAGAAAGTCGTGACTGGTACTACAAAGCCCGCCATATTCTAGGCGCTACGGTCACTAACCACCGTCTACAGTACCTGGTCAGGATTATCCAGTTGCTGTTGACGATGATCCCACAGCAGCGCGGTAACGCATTACACGAAGATGCAGAAGGATACACGTCACATCAACCTGAACCCGTCGATGCAACCTCAACTAATTGCGAACTACTATATCCGTTTATCGATGTGCCTCTGCCCGAATCCTCCACATCAACCGCCGATGTTTGACGTTTGACTCTTGACGTTTTACCTTTCTTATCCCCACTCACTCGCCTCGCGTGCCAGGCGCACGAACTCCGCGCGCGAGCGCACGCCGTGTCTGAGGGCGACTAATAGCTTGAGCAGGCGCGCCGCATCCAGCCCGGAGTCGGCCCGAGATAGTTCGCCCACGAATTGCCCATCGTCAAGACCTGGATCGATGCGATAGGGGCGTCCAAGGCGCTGCTTGAGCCAGTCGCGATAGTACGCCAGCGCCGCGTTATGCTGTCCGGCGACGCGGGCGAGGTTTGCCATCGCCACGACATACTCGCTGGGCTGGCGGCGGATGCGCAGTTCGCGCGGCACATACACTCGTCCCAGCCGCCGCCCGGTCCATATGGCATAGATCGCCAGCAATGCCAGCGCCAGCAGGACACCCTGTCCCGCCGGCCGGCTGACCAGCCAGGCCGGGATGGATGAGGTCTGGCGAGATCCGTGGTGGTATTCGTCGAAACCCACCACGGTTCCCGTCCCGGGCGGCACACTCCGCAACACGTCCAGAATGAAGCGCGCGTTGCCGTCATTGGCCAGTCCTTCATTGGTGAAAGGATAGGCGGTGGCAAGAGCGATCACCCGACCACCGCCCACAGGCTCTACGGCGGCGATCACGCGCCCCCTGATTTGCGCGAGCGCGCTGGCATCCGGCGGAGCATCTAGCGCGTCGGGCGACTGCAGATACAACGCGCCGGCAGTTGGCGCAGTACCCGACGCCCGGATTGGCGACACCGCGACCGTAACGTTACCGCGCGGCAGCACGCCCGACATGAGCGTCATGCTGAAAGCGTCCAGCGCGGCCGGGTCGCCTGTGGCATACTGGAGCGGGCCGCGTCTTGTCAGCGGATAGGATACATGGTCCTGCACGGCCAGCACCAGCGTGCCGCCATTGCGCACCCAGCGCAGGAGTTCGCTGCGGTCTTCCTCGCCTAACGGGTACGCTGCGCTGGGTTGCAGCATGAACAGCAGGCGCATCTCATCGGGCAGGCGAAACGGGCGACCCTCCACCACGCGCGTCGGGTAACCCAGCTCCTCAACCCAACGCGCCAGCGCTACGCTACCCGTAATCCCGTATGCGCGCGCGCCTAGCGGCGGTCCATCCGGGGCGCTCAACTGCAATCCCAGCGACGCGACTGCGGCTACCGCCAATAGGACACACGCGCCGAGCAGGATTACCCAGTCGGGGAGGATGGAGAGAAATTGGAGATTAGAGATTGGAGATTGGGGATTGGCAGATGGCGCGAGGTCGCCTTCGGCTGCGCCGCCGGTGTTTGCCTCGCGATTCTCACTCATCCCTGGGTTTTTCATGTGTGAATCAGTGGTCAAACGTCAAACGTCATGTCTCTGACCTCTGTCCTCCGACCTCTGACCTCTGTCCTCCGACCTCTGACTTCTGACCTCTGACTTCTGACTTCTGACTTCTGACCTCTGACTTCTGACTTCTGACTTCTGACCTCTGACCTCTGACTTCTTGCTTCTTGCCGCCCATCTCCAATCTCCAATCTCCAATCTCTAATCTCCAGTTTCCCCCTCCGCTGCAAGGAGCAGCGCATGCACATCGGCTTCAAAAGCTCCGTACTCCTCCGGCGTGACGGGGCGATAGCCGTACCACACATCATCGAATGTCTCCACCACCGGGCGCAGAAGTTGCGCCAGGGCCGACTGCAACGTCACCTCGCGTACGTACTCGCGGTTGGTGAGCGCACGGTCATAGCGCAGCGCCCCGATCTCGTCCAGCTTGAGCAGCGACGCCAGATACAGCATGCGCAGCGCCAGGCGGTAATCCTGCGCGGTGGAGGCGTCCTGGGCGCGCTCTACCGCCTCGGCAGACGTAGATACATCCACATCAGCGGCGATCGGCGGGCTGCGGCGCAGGCGGCGAGTGAAATAACGGGACAGCAACGGCGCCAACAACACAGCCAGAACGACCAGAACCACGCCGCCGGCGATGAGAAACACCCACTTCAGGAACGACAGGTTCATGTTGGGTAGGTCCAAGGCGGGGGGCGGTGTCGCCGGAGCGATGCGATGTTGCAGGTCGGGGTCGGACAAAACCTGGTCGCGCAGCAGCAGGGGAGCAGGCGTGGCTTGGCCGGCGGGCGCAGGCGCTCGCGGGGCGGCAACCGCCACAGTTCTGCCCGCAGACACAATGGGCAGAACCAGGAACAAAGTTATGAAAACAGCGAGAATCGCGCGTGTTTTCGGATGGTGCGACAACTCAGGCACGACCCGATTATATGTGCGGGATATCCATTAGGTCTTATAATCCGGACATGTTAAAAAGGGAAGATAAAAGACTCATGTTTAACCAGCGTCGTCATACCTTGAGGAGGATGTGAAATGTCAATCACTACCGCCCAGTCCACGGGTGATAAGAAAGATGGAGCCACGACCCCCGCGAAACCTGCCTTTGTCAAAGGCCTGGCAGGCATCGTCGCCGTACAGACCGGAATCAGCTCAGTCGATGGCCCCACCAGCACGTTGTTGTATCGCGGCATCAACATCCACGACCTGGCCGAGCGCGCGCAGTACGAGGAAGTGGCTTTCATGCTGCTGTACGGGCATCTGCCCAATAGCTCAGAGTTGGCCGAGTTCGACTTCCACCTGGTCGCCAACCGCTGGCTGCCCGCGCCGTTATACGCAATGCTGCGCCAGTTGCCGCGAGACACCGTGCCGATGGAAGTGCTGCGCACGACCGTCTCCGCGCTGTCATTTTTCGACCCGGAAATTGAAGACGTCAGCCCTGAAGCCACTCAGCGCAAGTCAATCCGCCTGATCGCCCAACTGCCGATCATCTGCGCAGCCTATCACCGCATCCGCAACGGGCTTGAGCCTATCGCTGCCAACCCCAAGCTGTCGCACGCCGCCAACGCGCTGTATATGCTGAACGGCGAAGACCCCGATCCTGAGATGGTAGCCGCGCTCAACGCCTATTTCGTGCTGCTGGCCGACCACGGCATGAATGCCAGCACCTTCACCGCGCGCGTCGTAGCCAGCACGCAAGCCGATCTGCACTCGGCAATCACGTCGGCGTTGGCGGCGCTGAAAGGATCGCTGCACGGCGGCGCAAATGAGGCGACCATGCTGGCGCTGAAGGAGATCGGTGAAATCGACAAGGTGGATGCATGGGTGGACGAGGCATTCGCCAACAAGCGCAAGATCATGGGTTTTGGCCACCGTATCTACAAGAACCAGGACCCGCGCGCACTGCACTTGAACACATGGGCGGAGAAGCTGGGGCACAAAGTCAATCAGCCCAAGTATTACGAGATGTCGCTCAAGCTGGCGTTGTCGATCCTGCGCCATCGCGAGTTATACCCCAACGTGGACTTCTATAGCGCTTCCATGCTCTATTATGTGGGCATCCCCATCGATCTGTTCACGCCCATGTTCGCGTGCTCGCGCGTGGCAGGCTGGTGCGCGCACGTCGTGGAGCAGTATGACGATAACGCTTTGATCCGCCCGCAGTCGGAATATACAGGCCTGCGCGATCTGCACTACACGCCGGTCGAATCACGCTGATGACAAATACACTGTTGCCGATTGAGACGCGCCTGCGCAAGATGCTCGCGGAGCAGGTCGTGGCCGTGATCCGGGCCGCCAGCGGCGAGCGTGCGAAGAATGCCGCACAGGCGCTGATTACCGCCGGGTTCAAGCTGGTCGAAGTGACCATGACTGTGCCGGGAGTTCAGGAGATCATCAAGGAATTGGCCGCTCATGCGCCGCAGGATGTGTTGATCGGCGCCGGCACGGTGATGAGCGGGCCCGAGGCGCGCCAGTGCATCGATAGCGGCGCGCAGTTTATCGTCTCGCCTGTCTGCGAAATCGACCTGATCCGGCCATGCCGCGATGCCGGTGTGGTGAGCATTCCCGCCGGGTTGACGCCGACGGAGATCGTACACGCTTATCACATGGGCGCGCACGTAGTGAAGATTTTCCCGGCCGGCAGCGTGGGCGGGCCGGCGTATGTGCGGGCGCTGCGCGGGCCGCTGCCTGATATTCCGCTATGGGTGAGTGGGATGGTGCAGGCGCGCGAAGCGCCGGCTTACTTCCAGGCCGGCGTGCAACTGGTGGGGCTGAACTTCGCCGAGTTGCTGCCGCAGGAGCTGGTGGACGCCGGTAACTGGGACGGTATCAGCGCCCACGCCCGCACGGTTCTCCTGCAGGCGCGCGGCTTGCGCGATGCGTAACCTCTGGCACACTTGCTCCCTCAAGATTCCCGGAATCTGGCTGAGCGAAGCTCAGCTTGAGATTCCGGGAATCTGACAGTAATAGGCGCATGGCAGGCTAAACGTCAAGTAAGAGCGCCCCCATTTACGTTACAATGTGCTTCTGTTCGTCGCAGATGCCACGGGCGCACTGACAATTTATGCCGGATGTTTGATGAGTGATAGTGATGATGAAATCTTCTGCCAGGCCCGGCCTGTTGCCTGTTTTTGTGCTGTTCGGTTCGTTGGCTGTCGTGCTGGTCGTCGTCGTGGGCGCCACTGTGACATTCCAGATGGCTTATTCGGGGCGCGCCATGCCCGGCGTACACGTGCAGGGCGCCGACGTGTCCGGCATGCGGCCCGCAGAAATCTTTAAGATCGCGCAAGACAAAGCCACCTATTTCCGCACGCCCGCCCTGACTCTGCAACTCCCCGATCAATCGCTGGCATTGCGCCCGGTGGATTTTGGCGCCGGACTTGACCCCGCCGCCACGACACAGCGCGTACTGGAAGTAGGCCGCAGCGGCGACTTGCTGACGCGCCTGCGCGAAGAGATCATGACCTGGTGGTATGGCAAAGACCTGGCGCCGGTTGTGCTGGTGGACGATCATAAAGCCGCCAGTGTCGTCGCTCAGATGGCCGCACAGGTGCAGCGCGCGCCGCGCAACGCCGCAGTGACTTATGACGGCGCCAAAGGCGTGCAGGAAATCTCTGCCGAGGCCGGGCGCGTTCTGGACACCAACACCTCGCTCGCGATGATCCAGGCTGCCATCAGCGGCGGCCAGCGCGTAGATTTGAAATTGCCGGTGACACAGGTTCCGCCCGATATCACCAGCGCCGCCGCGGCGGCAGCGGAAGCGCGGCGCATCTTCAGCCAGGACCTGGTGGTGATGGCGCCCAAGTGGGATGCCAACGGCCAGCCGCAGCCGCCCCAGGAGGCTTTCCGCATCAAAGGCAGCGACCTGGCGATGTTCGTCAGCGTGGATCAGCAGGTGGTCAACGGCGCGGTGAAACTGAGCACCGCCATGCGGCGCGACAAACTCACGCCGATGATCGAGCAACTGGCGCCGGCCGTCAACCAGGAAGTCACCGACGCCCGCTTCACGTTCAACCCGGCGGATGGCACGCTGACTAATATCCTGCCGTCGCAGGCCGGGCGGTCGCTGAACGTCAAGGCTACGCTGGATGCCATCGAGGCCGCGCTGAATGGCGACAATCGCCAGGTCACCGTGGTGGTGGACACCGTGCAGCCCGCCGTCAGCACCGCTGCAACCGCCGCCCAGTTGGGCATCACGCAGTTGATCACGCAGGCGACCACCTATTTCAAGGGCAGCACCGCCGCGCGCATGGTCAACGTCAAAGTGGCGGCTGCGCGTTTTAACGGTGTGGTGGTAGCGCCGCACGAGACGTTTTCATTCGACAAGTACCTGGGCAATGTCTCGACCGACGACGGATTTGAAGAAGGGCTGGTGATCGTGGGCGACCGCACCATCAAAGGCGTCGGCGGGGGCGTATGCCAGGTTTCGACAACCGCATACCAGGCTGCGATGCGGGCGGGCTTCCCCATCGTCGAGCGCTACCCGCACGGCTACCGCGTGGGTTATTACGAGCGCGGCATGGGACCGGGCTTCGACGCCACAGTGTACTCGCCGGTAGTCGACCTGAAGTTCGTCAACGACAGCGACACCTACATGATCATCGAGACCTTCTTCGATCAGGCGAATGCCACGCTGACGTTCAAGTTCTATGGCACGCCCGACGGTCGGCAGGTCAGCTTCGACGCGCCGGTGATATCCAAGATCGTGCCGCACGGACCGAGCATTTACGAAAAAGCCACCGACGGCAGCGTGGCGCCGGGGAAGGTACTGCAGGTCGACTGGGCCGTGGACGGCGCCACTATCGTGACCGGGCGCACCGTCACGCGCAACGGCGTAACACTGATCAACGAGAAGATCGTCAGCAAATACGTGCCGTGGCAGGCGGTTTTCCGCTATGGAGATGGGTACACGCCGCCGGATGGAGCGGTCGTGCGGTAAGATGTAGTTAAGGGAAAGGTGAGATGCCGATGGAATCACCAACGATGATGTCACCCGTGAGTGCTCCGACTCAGCCACTGCCTCAGATTGCGGTGGCGGCAGGCGGCCTGCGCATCAGCGCCGAAGAATTCCTGCGCTGGGAACACCAGGGCATCGCCGAATGGGTTAATGGGGAGGTCATCACCGTATCGGTCAAGGAAGAACACCAGAAAATCCTGCAATTTCTGTACGATTTGCTGGCCCCGTTTGTGCGATTATTCAATCTTGGCATTATTCAACTGGCCCCCTATGCCATGCGTATCCGGGCAGACGGAGCTGTACGCGAACCTGATCTGACATTCGTCTTGGCCGCAAACGCTTCCCGCATTACACCCAGCGCACTGGAAGGCCCGGCCGACCTGGTGATAGAAGTCGTCTCGGATGGCAGCGTCGTGCAGGATTATGACGCCAAGTACATCGAATATCAGAACGGCGGCGTGCGCGAATACTGGATCATCGACCCGCGCCAGGATCGTCTCCGCACCAGCTTTTTTGTGCTGGATGCGCAGAACCACTATCGCGCTGTACCGTTGGGCGACGACGGTGTGTATCGCTCAACTGTCCTGTCGGAATTCTGGTTCAAGACTGACTGGCTATGGCAGAATCCACAACCGCCGGTTGACGACCTGCTGCTGGAAATCGGCGGCGAATTATATCTGCAACGTCTTGTCATGCGTGCTCGCGAGCGCGGAATGCTGGCACAATAACACGAACACTGATGAGCAAAGCAACCCATCTCGACCTACCTGTTCGATTCGGCACGGTCGGTTCGCCGGCCAGCACACCTAAAAATGGCGGCAGCATGGGCGGTATCGCGCGGCTGCGCGAACTGAACCTGAGCGCGCTGGAACTGGCCTGGGTGCAGAGCGTCCGTGTGAGCGACGAAACCTGCGCCAGAATCAAAGAGGCCGGCGTAGAGTACGACGTGGCGCTGAGCGTGCACGCGCCGTATTACATCAACCTGAACGCTGACACGGAAGAGATGTGGCAGGCCGGGCGCGAGCGCCTGCTGGCTGCGGCGCGCGCGGGCTACAAAGCCGGCGCGACCGACATCATCTTTCACCCCGGCTCGTATATGAAACGCCAGCCTGCCGAAGCGTTCGGCATCGCCACGGAACGATTGCGCGAGGTGGCTGCGACGCTGCGGAAAGAACAGGTGGCGGTGACGCTGCGCCCCGAGACGATGGGCAAGAGCGCCATGCTGGGCACGCTGCAGGATGCCATCACCTGGGGCCAGGAGATCGAGAACGTGCTGCCCTGCGTCGATTTCGCACACCTGCACGCGCGCGCCGGCGACGGCAGCTTCAACAGCTACGCCGAGTTCAGCGCGGCGTTGAGCCTGATCGAGGCGGGGTTGGGCGAGCGCGGCATCAAACACATGCACATCCACTTCAGCGGGATCGCCTACACCAGCAAGGGCGAGAAGAACCACCTGAACCTGGCCGACGCGGACATCAAGTACAAGGATCTGTTCAAGGCGCTGGCCGACTGTGGCGCAGCCGGGCGCGTGCTGAGCGAGACGCCCAACATGGAAGAGGACGCCGTGCTGATGCAGACCACCTACCAGCGCAGCGTCGCCAAAGCCCAACGTTAACGGCTGGAAAACATCTCCGAGTTCTGCGAGAACTCGGAGATGCTAACGTTGTAAATCCTGTTACGATTGGGGACCATGTTGTTCTTTGCCTACGGATCGAGTATGGACTGGGCGCAGATGAAGGCGCGCTGCAAAAGCGCGGAATACGTCTGCCTGGCGCTGCTGCCCAACTACCGGCTGGCGTTCCCGCGCAAATCAAAAAACGGCTACGGCACGGCCGGCGTCATCCCTTCCAAAGGCGGCGTCGTGTGGGGTGTGGTGTACCAGATCACCAAAGACGACATGCGCCGATTGGACACGCGCGAGGGCTATTGGCCGGGCGACCTGAGCCGCGTGAATTCGTATGTGCGCGCGCGCTGCCACGTCTTCGTAAACGGCGAGCGCGATAAGCGGCTTACAACATGGACTTATTATGCGGTCGCACAGTCCAGCGAGTTCGCCCCCAATGCCGAGTATTTGAACCACATCGTCAGCGGCGCCATACACTGGAAGCTGCCGCGGGAATATATCGACCGTCTGGCGGCCATCGAGACGAGAGAGGTCGAGGTGTAAGCAGCACTGTAGACCTGTGAGGTCTAGGAAGACCTCACAGGTCTCGCCACGACCTCACAGGTCTCGCCACGACCTCACAGGTCTCGCCACGACCTCACAGGTCTCGCCACGGCCTCACAGGTCTCGCCACGGCCTCACAGGTCTCGCCACGATCTTACAGGTCTCGCCACGATCTTACAGGTCTCGCCACGGTCTCACAGGTCTCGCCACGATCTCACAGGTCTCGCCACGGCCTCACAGGTCTCGCCACGGCCTCACAGGTCTCGCCACGATCTCACAGGTCTCGCCACGGCCTCACAGGTCTCGCCACAGCCTCACAGGTCTCGCCATCGGTTTCAGCGCCATAATGTGCACATGCATACCAATACACTTAACGGCGCATGGGAACTGCACGATGAGCCGCTAAACGAAACAATCTCGCCGGACCTGGTCGCACAAGCACCCGACTGGATCGCCCAGCCCGTTCCCGGCGATATCCACCAGGGGCTGATGGCCGCCGGGCGCATCAGCGATCCGCTGGTCGGGTTGAACAGCTTCGATTGCCGCTGGACAGAGGAGCGCGCCTGGTGGTTCCGGCGGCGCTTCCCCAGCGAACCGGGCTGGCTGGACAGCGACGCCGTTGAACTGGAGTTGAACGGGCTGGATGCGAATGCCTCGATCTACCTGAACGGCGCGCACCTGGGCGACCAGCGCAGCGCGTTCCACCCCTTCACCGCAGATATCAAACGACACCTCCGTTCTGATGGCTCAAATACCCTGCTGGTACGGCTGACCAGCGGTGTCGAGGACGTGAGCGAGGCGCAACTGGCGGCGCTGGGCGTGCCCGTGGGCACGGAGGCCGGCAACGGGCGGCCCGAACGCGGCGATCCGCGCCGCGTCTACGTGCGCAAGCCGCAGTACAGCTTCGGGTGGGACTGGAGCCCGCGCGTTGCGACGACCGCCATCGGCGGCGACGCCGTCATCCGTGCGTGGAACACGGCGCGCATCCGCGACGCCGTCAGCGTGCGACCGGAACGCGCCGGTCGAAAGGTGATCCTGCACATCGCCGCGACGGTGGAGGTGTGGCATTACTACCGCAGCGCCGCCGGGACGGTGACGGCGACGGTCACCGACGAGCAGGGGCGCACGGTGAAGGCAACGCGCAGTTTGCTGTTGCGTTCCGGGCTGAACACGGTCGAGTTCGCGCTGGCGCTGGACGACCCGCAATACTGGTGGCCCAACGGGCTGGGGGCGCAGCACCTCTACACCGTGGAGGCGTCACTGGATTGCCGCGACAGCGCGCCGGATGGCCTGCGCGAGCGCAGCGAGCGGAGCGTATGCCCGCCGCTCAAATACGGATTGCGCTTCATCGAACTGGATAGCGGCGACCCGCTCAACGGTGTGAATCGCTTCGCAGTCGTCGTCAACGGCAAGCGCATCTTCAGCAAGGGGGCGGACTGGATTCCCGCCGACACGCTGTACGCGCGCGTCCCGGCGGAGAAGTACGTCCACCTGGTGGAGGAGGCGCGCGCGGCCAACTTCAACATGCTGCGTGTGTGGGGCGGCGGGCTGTATGAGCCGGAGGCGTTCTACGCCGCCTGCGACCGCGCCGGCATCCTGCTGTGGCATGACTTCATGTTCGCCTGCGCCCCCTACCCCGATCACGAAGACTGGTTCCGCGAGGAGGTGCGCCGCGAAGCCGACTACCAGACGCGCCGGCTGCGCAACCACGCCTGCATGGCCCTGTGGAGCGGCAGCAACGAAAACAACTGGGGCTTTGATGAGTGGTGGCACGACCAGACGGACAAAGGCGCGTATCTGTACAACGTTCTGTTGCCCGCGACGGTGCAAGCCAATTGCCCCAACGTCCCCTACTGGAACGGCTCGCCCTACGGCGGCGCGCATCCCAACTCGGCGGAGGCGGGCGACCGGCATCACTGGTCCGACTGCATGATGAACCCGCTGATGGAGAAGCGCATCACGCCGGAGGAATACGACAAGTGCCAGTCACTGTTTGTGTCGGAGTACGGTTACATCGGCGCGCCTGAAGCGTCCAGCGTGCGCGAGTATCTGGGCGATGCGCCCTTCGACCGGCGCAGCCCGGTGTGGCAGCACCACAACAACACGTTTGAGAAAGACACCGTGGAGGCGGGCATCCGTAAACATTACGCCGACCCGGAGACGCTCACGCTGGACGACTACTTCCTGTACAGCGGCCTGACGCAGGGGCTGATGTACGGCTACTCGCTGGACAGCCTGCGCCAGCATGCCAACTGCCACGGCGGGCTGTTCTGGATGTACGCCGACTGCTGGGGCGAGGTGGGCTGGACTATCATGGACTATTACCTGCGCCGCAAGATATCGTGGTACTTCGTCCGGCGCGCGCTGTCGCCCGCCCGCTTGATCCTGCGCGAGGCCGATGGTGTGATCAGCGTGACGATGGCGAACGACGCGCCGGAGGCGTTGTCCGGCGTGCTGGAATATGGATCGATGGCGCTGGACGGCGGCGCAAGCGACCTCAAGAGCAGGACGTTCCGTTGCCCGCCGCTGGCGCGCAAGGAAATCGCGCGGTTCAGACGCTCAGCCGACGACCCGGCGCTTACGCTGTGGATGGCGCGCGTGGCGGATGAACCTGCCATCTGGCCGGCGCTGTTGCGCGCGGTTGATATGCGCCGCATGCGCATGAGCGAGCCGCGCCTGACGCTGAAAGCGGCGCGCGGGCGTAAGGGCATGTGGCGCGTCCGCATCGGCAGCGACGTGTTCGCGCACGCGGTGCACCTGGCGCTGCCGCCGGGCGCGCAGCCTGAGGATGACTACTTCGACCTGCTGCCGGGCGAGACGCGCGAGGTGCAGGTGGCCTTTGAGGGCACGCTACACGCGCAGGACGTAACGGTCACCAGCGTGGTGTGCCGAGGATAAAGGGATGGACACCTCGGAGTTCTAGCAGAACTCCGAGGTGTTTGAAACCCCTGATCCGGCGGCAGTTAAACTGCAACCGGATCGCCAGTGACGCATTGCGCCGCTTGTAAGTCATTCCCGCTCCCTTCAGGGACGAGGAATCCTGTCGATGTGAGCGCGCGCGGATTCCTCACGCACCCGCCGTGCTCTGATGCGCAGGCCAGGGCAGGACGCGGGTTATACTGGCGGAATCATGCCGACACTCGCCGACACACTCCAACGCCTGCCGCTGTGGATCAACGCCATCAAGGTGGTGTACTGGCCGCGCGAGGACGGGCAGGTTTACTCAATCGCCGACTTCTATGACCGGCTGACTGAAGGCGACACGATGGCGCACAAGGCCGAGGCCACCATCGCGCTGATCGCCGCGCTGTACTTCGAGCAGGCTGATGAATCCGCTTTTGACACGTTGCCCGAGTTCATGACGGTGCTGGCCGATATGATCAACGGGCAAACGAAGAGTGAGATTGGGGATTAGAGATTGGAGGTTGGACGCGGAGGCTTCAGCCGGTGAACGGACGTTCCACGAATCGATGCTAATCATCACGAATTGATCTTCCATTCGTGCGCATTCGCGGATAATCTTGTGGGGCAGGCTGACAGCCGTCCCGATGCAATGGCCTACCGAGTGACCAGCGGGATACAGACGGGATACCAGTATTCGAACGCACCAATATCGCAACTCACTGGGATGCCCCTTCGCATGCCGCGCTCATCGGTGGCAGGACAGACTGCCGGATTGGCGGTGCCGATCGCCGGGCTGCCGAGTATAAGCGGGAGAACCCAGGTTGCACCGCCATAGTTCCCCAAAGAGCCAAGGTATGGATCGGTGTTGTTCAGCGAACCTGCTGCTGCAAAACCGCATGAAGTACCACTATCAATGTTGTGTCCGCCATCGCTGATGGTGGGCACGTAGATGTCGCAATTGTCTCCGGGCGTATTGCTGGCAACGATGGTGTTCGTAAGCCACGTAGTGACATCCGTCATATTGGCTGGATCAATGCCGCCGCCATACGTGGCTGAATTGCCCGCAACGGTGCTATTAATCAGGTACAGGAAGCCTGCGTTGTGAATCGCCCCGCCATTACTCGCGCTATTGCCCCAGAAAGTGCTGTTCACAATCGTTGCACGACCACTGCTATGAATCGCTCCCCCATAATAACTGGCGCTGTTCCCTGTAAATGAGCTATTCGTGATGGTGATTATGATAGCGTTGTTTGATAAGGCGCCCCCGCCGCCGGCGCTGTTGGCGATAAACTGGCTGTTCACAACACTAACACTACCGCCTGGATAGCAAGTCACTTGTCCGCACCCGATGGCTATGGCACCCCCACTAACCGATGTCGTGTTGCTCATGAAAGTGCTGCCCGTTACGAACAGCGTACTGCTGATATAGGTAAAGATGGCTCCACCATAAGCCTCAATATAGAGCGATGTGTTGCTTATAAATACGACATTCGATACCGTCAGCGTTCCGTTGTTGAAGATGCCACCGCCATTGCAACCGAAGTCGATGCACGTGCCGTTTACGATGCGCAACTGGTTCAATGTTACTTTGGCGCCAGGCTTGATCTGGAACGTTCGCGTGATGTGGTCGCCACTGATCGTCGGCATGATCACATCGGGGGATGATCCATCAATAACGAGTGCTTTGTTTACCTCGATTTGTCCGTATAGCGTGATGGTAAGCGGAACACTGAATACAGATGAGCTAAACGTCACCTTGTCGCCTGAAGCCGCGCTGATAACCGTCTGGCGCAGCGAACCGGGACCGCTATCAAGCGTGTTGGTAACTGTGCGTGTGGCGGCGCTGGCAGTCGGGGCCAGCACGATTGTGAGCAGTCCAAGCACGGCGAAAACGAATGCTTGAAGCATGAGCCTTCTGCTGATAGTGAATCGGTCCTGTACGGTGAGTTCCCGCATGATGACCCCTGATCGAGAAAACAGTGATGCAACGAATAGATCATTTATCACGAGTATTATGCGCAAGGAGTATCAATGCATCACGATCCTTGTTTACTTTATACACAATCGCCGTTTGATGCAACCAGGCGGCGATGGTATTTGCATGAGACCGGCAGATGGTCGTGCCATATACGCTGCCCGCGTAGACTTGCTACAATGACGCCCGTGCGATCACAATCGTAACGGGATGGATGAAGATGAGCGAGACAGCCAGCGACAGCGCGCCGACGATCAAATGCCCCAACTGCGGCGCGCCGAATAAGTACGACGGCAAGGGCAAGACGATGACCTGCGCCTACTGCGGCGATGTCATTATGGTGCCGGAGGAATTCTGGCCGAAACTCTTCCCGTCCACACCAACACCCATCGTCCCGCAGAAGAAAGGCAGCCCGCTGCTGGGGCTGATCGGCTGCGTGCCAGTCGTGTTGATGGTGGGCGCGGTCATCGCAGCAGCCATCTTCCTGCCGCAGCTCATGAACTCCGACGCATCAAACCCGCAAATTGTTAAAGCCACGGCGCTCGCTCAACTGCCCAGCGCGCCCACCATGGCCCTCGCAACCGTGCTTCCCACTGCCTCTCCGACGCCGGCAGTAGCGCAGCAGACCCTCACCTTCGGAAGCGCCGGCAGCGGCCCGGGCAAGTTCCAGGATGCGCGCAGCATCGCAGTGGACGGCAGCGGCAACGTGTATGTGGGCGAGTACACCGGCGGGCGCATCCAGGTCTTCGACTCGGCCGGCAAGTTCGTCACGCAGTTCTTCGCCGGCAATTCCAAAACGCTGATGCTGGGCATGGCCGTCGATTACAAAGGCGATGTATACGCGGCCGATGGGACGGACATCGCTAAGTACGATGGCAAGAGCGGAGCCCTGCTGGGCAAGCTGGCGTATCAAGGCGGGCCGGGTTTCGGCGAACTGGCGGCCGGCCCCGACGGCGGATTGATCGGCATGTGGTATCAGCGCCGCAACGGCATTTTCACCTCGCGCGAGGGCGCACGCGAAGACCTGGCGCGGTTCGACGCCAACGGCAAGGTTACCCAGGTGATCAGCGCGCCAATCGGCTCGCAGACCGATAACGTGGAACTGGAAAACGCTCCCGCCGTCGATGGGCGCGGCAACATCTATGTGCTGAGCCAGATGAGCGACGCGGTATTCGTGTTCAGCCCGGAAGGGAAATACGTCAGTCGCTTCGGCGGCAGCGGGAACCAACCGGGGCAGTTCTCGCATCCGAGCGCCATCGCGGTAGACAGCCGGGGTTACGTCTACGTGGCCGATGGGTCGAATGTCGATGTATTCGAAAGCAGCGGGCGTTTCGTCGGGGTAGCTCCACTTGGTGTGTCCGTATCAGGGATGGCCTTCGATGCCAACGACGACCTGTATGTCGTCTCGCGAACGTCTGTGGCGCGTTATACCATCCTGATCGCCAGGCTGAAAACCGGACGGTGAACCTTCAATCAAGCTGTATGTCAATCCCGGCGCCGACAAGTACCCTGCGCGGAGGGCGGCCAGTGTATCGTCGCGATGCGCGCCAGCGGTGATCGTGTTGGGCATCCTTCGACTCCGCTTCGCTCCGCTCAGGATGCCGGACTGATTCACTCACATACATCCTTCGTATCCGCTCAGGATACGAGCGATCACCGCGATAC
>JAMCQN010000196.1 GCA_023382055.1 Chloroflexota bacterium | reverse complement strand
GATGCTCACATACGCAGCGGCCGACCTGTGTGTCGGCGTGTTGCCCACATACGCAGGGGGCGACTGCGTATCGGCCCTCTTCGCGCAGGGCAGGCACACAGGCCTGCCCGTACGTCCGATGAGAATGCCCGTCCGCACACTGGCCGACCTGCCGCGAGAATCCCGGAATCTCGCTTGCGGATTCTGGGATTCTATATGCGGCCTGTCTTACACCAACGCGTACTTCGGCGCGTAGCCAAACGCCTGCTGCGCGCGTTTGATGGAGATCAGCGATGCGCGGCCGGGCAGCGGCTGCATCACGTTGGCCGCCAGGTCGGGCCTGAAGCGGTTCAGGATTTCCAGCGTCGGTTCGGGGCAGCGCGTGTCCGCTGCGCCCAGGTAATACGCGCCATGGCCGGGCAGATCGGGCGTCTCCAACGCCTGGCGGATGCCGGCGGCGATATCGTAGAGATGCACCCACTGGAACAGATCGTCGTTCCACTGAGTTGTAGGTTTTAACGGCTGAGCGACGGTCTTTTCGTACATCTCGACCGTCCATACGCCGGCGAAACGGAATGCCGCCGTCGTGATGTTATAGGCGCGATGGAATGCCGCGCAGGTCTCCTCGTTGACGTACTTGCTCAGGCTGTACGCATCTTCAGGGACGGGCGGAAAGCTTTCATCGAGCGGCATGCTGGTGTAAACCGGCGGTTTGCCGCTTAGCCGCCAGTAGATCGTGCCGAACGCATTGACGCTCGACGCGCAGGTGAAGCGCCTGACGCCGGTCAGGCGGCAGGCATCCAGCATGATATACGTGCCGACCGAGTTGATCTTGAACGTCTCGACACCGACCTCCGGCAGACCGGTCACGCCGGCCGCCAGATGGACCACCGCATCAGGCTGGGCCTGCTTGAACGCGGCCAGGATGGCCTGATCGTCCAGTATGTCCGCCTTGATAAACGGCCAGTCCGGTTTATACGGCGCGCGAGCGCGTTCTGCACTGCCCGGCACAAAGACCGTCGCCTCGGAGGGATCGATGCGATCCAGCAGTCGCAGTTCGTGGCGCGATTCCAGTTCCTTGACGAGCGCGCGGGCGATCATCCCGCACGCGCCGGTGATCAGTATTCTCATGGTGTCTCCTGATACGAAGCTTGGTCGCTAATATCCTTTCCAGTTGAATGGGAACATGGCACGCAATCTACCGGGTGTCAATCGCGCGATGAAAATCCTTCGACTGCGGGCGGCCACCTCGATTCGAGCTTCGTCGGTGGTAAACCGGCCGCCCTTCGCTCAGGATGTTTCCGACATCCATGCCTATGTCAAAGAGCATCCTGAGCAAAGCGGCGCGCGCTGATTCGTAACTCACCTATACGCTTATGCGCGCCGTGTAGTCGAAGGTTGCTGCTGATCATGATCGCAGCACCACTCACGCTAACCCGGCGACCATTTGAATGTGATGCCGAGGAATGGCGCGGCGGGCTTCTGCAGCATCATACGATACAGCGACGGCGCATCATCCGCGGCGACCAGGTGCGTTATCAGCGGGCGCAGGCGCAACCTTCCCTCGGCCATCAGACGCAGCGTCGCTAACATGCGCGCGCGGTTCCAGCCGGAGATGAAATGCGCGGTCAGTTCTTGTTGCTGCAGGCGCGCCATATCGGCCCAGGTCGCGCCCGGCGTAAAACCGCAGTAGACAATCTGGCCGCGCCCATGTTCCAGCAGAGGCAGGTACTGAAGTTGCGCTGCTTCCTTCTGTACGGTATCCAGGATCGCTGTCACCGGCTGGCCGGCCGTATGCTCGTGCACGCGCGCGACAACATCATCGCGTTGCGAATCCACGACGACATCGGCGCTGAACTGCGCCGCCAGCGCCAGGCGCTCGATCCGGTGGCCCACCAGGATCACCTGCGCGCCGCGTGAGCGCGCCGCCTGCGCCGCGAACTGGCCGATCAGTCCATCGCCATACACCACAACCCAGTCGCCGGTTGCCAGCATTGTGCGATAGGCAGCGTTATAACCAACCTGCGCGACGACCGTGCCGGACGCATCGATCTCATCCGCGCCGTCGGGGATGGGGTACACTTCCGCGGCGCGCGTGTTAGCGACCGCAATATGGGAGCCCCAGGCGGAATGCACCGGGCCGTTCCAGGCGCCGTTGGTCGCCATGACCTTGTCGCCCAACTGCCAGCCGCGCACGTTGCTCCCGATTGCCTCAATGACACCGACACGCTGGTAGCCTGGCACACACGGGTACGGCGTAGGCATCCAGGTGAACAAGTTCTGGAAAACCCAACCTTCCGTGCCGATACTCACGGTGGAGTATGTCGTGCGAATCTGCACTTCGTCTGGCCCCGGCGCGGGTATGTCGATCTCCCGCAGATCGACCTGGCCAGGGCCTGTGAATACAACCGCTTCCGCCTTCATCCATTCACCTCCGGATGCTCGCAGGCTGTCCTGCTCAACACTCCCGGAGTCTCATGCTGAACGAAGATCAGCAACTGAGCCTTTCAGCCAGACTCCGGGAGTGTTTTCCGTTATACGTCAAGCCGTCAGTTTCACCACCGTATCGATTGGATCACGCTGGTAGTACGGGATCGTGAGTCGCAGCACATCATCCTGCCAGGCCAGCTTGACCGGCGACCCGTCGCGCAGCAGCGCCGCATGCTGGATATCGGCAGGCGCGCCCTTGAGCTTGACGACATCGCTGATGTAGTTGAGCACGTGCGCATAATGCGCGCCATCGCGGCGCGTGCTGACCACTTCCGGCGTGGCCGGGATCGCGCCGGCGCGCGTGCCATACACGGATTCCCCATACAGGCGCAGCCAGCCGCCCATCTCGCGCAGCCGCTGGATGTGGGCGGGTAGAAGCTCACCAAGCGCCGTCGGCCCGACATTGAGCAGATAGTTGGAACCCACAGACGCCGCGCGCACCAGTGTATGGATCAGATGCATGGTGGACTTGTGATTCTCGTCGCCGGCGGCCACACCCCAGTGATCGTTGAGCGTCATACAAGTCTCCAGCGGCAGGTCGAAAATCTTCTCCGCATTGAATCCGGCCGTGTTGTGGCCGGGCAGGTCCTGCTCGAACCCCTGCACATCTTCACCCACAATCGGCTCCGCGTGGCGATTGTTCACTACAACGGCATCGGGTTGCAGGGTGTGGATCATGTCGTACAGTTTGTCGTATTCGAACGAACCGCCTGCGGCGAAGTGGGCGGTCTCTTCGCTGAGCAACTGCGCCGGCCAGTCACCGTCGAACCAGATGGCAGACAGGTCGCCGAACTGCGTGCAGAGTTCGCGCACCTGCCCGTGCAGGAAGGCGATGTAGTCCGCCCAGGCCAGGCCGCTCTCTTTGCGGAAGCGGAACGCAGGGTGATGCCAGTCCAGCAGCGAACTGTAGAAACCGAGTTTGACATCGCGCCGCCGCGCGCAGGCGTCCGCCAGTTCGCGCAGCGGATCGCGCTTGAATGGCGTGCGGGTGATCTTGTACTCGCTCAGCGCCGTATCGTACATGCTGAAGCCGTCATGGTGGCGGCTGGTGATGACCATGTATTTCTGACCGGCGTCGGCGGCGACGCTGACCCACTCGTCGGCATTGAACTTGTATGGATTGAACTGCGGAACCAGCTTTTCATATTCCGCCACAGGGATCTTCTCGGTATGCATCACCCACTCGCCGTGAGCAATGATCGAGTACAAACCCCAGTGGATGAACATGCCGAAACGGATATCCTGGAACCATTGCAACCCTTGCGGAGACGCTGTCTTTTGACTCATGTTATCTTTCTCCTGTGGGCACATATTAGTCCCTTCCACGACAATCGCAAGTAGAGGCAACCCTTGCGGTTGCCGTCCATGTTGCGGTTGCCGTCCATGTTGCGGTTGCCGTCCATGTTGCGGTTGCCGTCCATGTTGCGGTTGCCGTCCATGTTGCGGTTGCCGTCCATGTTGCGGTTGCCGTCCATG
>JAMCQN010000162.1 GCA_023382055.1 Chloroflexota bacterium | reverse complement strand
GCTACGGTTTTTCCAAAGCCAGCCAGCCACCGGATGAATCCGGTTTTGGCATAGCGACGACCGCGCCGTCAATGAACGCGCTTTGAGCGCGTTTTGCCTTTGCCAGCCTGCGGTTTCGAACCGCAGGCGCGGATATCCAGGCTGCCGCGGTTGATCTGGATTCCCGCTTTCGCGCTGATCTTTATACACATCACGATAGCAGGCGATAATGTGTAGATGGAACTGGATACAAAAGTATGGGCGCGACAACAGTGGGGCAGCAGTCAATTGGGTGACCGACGGCTGACAGGACGAGCAATACTGGTTGGACAAAGGATGGCTGAGCATGCGGGGAAATCGTTGCAGGGGCAGATGGACAGTTGGGCAGAAACGATAGGAGCAAGCCGACTGCTGAGCAATGAGCAAGTGAAGGCTGAGGAGTTGTGGCGACCACATTTGGAGGCGACACGAGCAGGGGCAGCGCGAGAGGCAGGTGTGGTGTTGTTCATCCAGGACTGGACAACACTTGACTATACAGCGCACCAAACCAAGAAGGGAATCGGACCAGTAGGATCACGGCAGCAGCGCGGCATGTTGTTGCATTCGGCGCTGGCGGTGGTGCCAGCGGGAAAGCGTGTGTTGGGGGTGGCGCATTTACAGGTATTTATCCGACCAGAAGAACCACGCAAACCGGAGCGAGGACGTTCGAGCGGGCCGGAAGGACAGGCGTGGGAAGCGGGGGTAAAAGCAGTCGGGCGAGCGCCGGAAGGAGCACACTGGTTGCACGTGAGTGATCGCGAGAGCGCTGTGTACGCATACATGGCAGCCTGCGTGGGATATGGCAAAGGGTTCGTGGTACGCGCCTTTCGCAACCGCAAAGTGCGGGCAGGAGTACGCCAGAAGGAAGGAGCGAGGTTGAAGGATCTGGCGCACACGTTGTTACCTAAGAGTGGTTCGCGACATGCCTATACCGTCACAACCCAGGCGACCAAACGCGAACCGGCGCGGCAAGCAGACAGCGTGCTCAGTTGGTGCAGATTGGTCGTCCCGCCGCCTGAAGGCGAGCACGGCGAGCTGCTGGACGTATGGGTGGTGCGTGCCTGGGAAACAGATCCACCGCCTGGCGCAACACGGGTGGAGTGGATACTACTCACCTCCGAGTGCATCGAGACTGCCACAGCCGCGGCCCGTGTGGTGGAGTGGTATACCTGTCGCTGGCTCATCGAGGACTATCACATGTGCCTCAAAACAGGCTGCCGAATAGAGCATAGCCAACTGGACGACGGAGCCGATTTGCAGCGCCTGTTGGGCTTCGCGGTGCCAATTGCGGTTCGTCTCCTGCAATTGCGACAGGATGTCCGCAATGCTCCTGAAGTAACAGCCAAGAGTGTGGTGGACCCATTGTTCGTTCAGTTATTAGCCGCACGCTTGAAGCTGTCCAGAAATATGTCACTCGATCAGTTCTGGAAAGGTGTCGCCCAACTGGGTGGTCACCTCGGACGCAAATCCGACGGCCCACCTGGCTGGCGCACTCTGTGGCAGGGATGGATCAAGCTGTCCGAATATGCCCTTGGCGCATGTCTCCTTGCCTGTTGATTTGTGTATAAAGATCAGCATGATAGTGGGAAAAGCAAACGACATGGTGGTATTTCAAAAACCGGTGACCCCGAAATGCGCGCTTCACTTTACATGGCTGCACTTGGTGGTAAGCATGGCAAGGGTGTCAACCCCCTGCGCGACTTCTTCGATCGAATGGTCTTGCGCGGCAAACTTAAAATGGTGGCACTGGTGGCTGCTGCTCGCAAGATTCTCATGTGGGCTTGGGCTATCTTCCGCACTCATACCTATTTTGACCCACGAAAATGTACCACAGGGGCTTGACAAAACAGAGAGAATCTTCGACCGCATTCACGCCGCGCTTCCGCACCGGCGGCTCGCGCTAGACGTCGCCATGTTGTATGACGATTTCCGGGCGATGAACTCGCACATCCTGCTGGCCGCCGAAGGCGAGCCGGAGCGTGTGCGGGAGGGATTTCGCGCGGCGCGCGGATTCATCGCCGAAAGCGAAGCGCGTTTCACGCGTTTCTCCGCCGACAGCGAGTTGGCGCAGCTCAACCGCAGCGCCGGCGGTTGGTTCGTCGCCTCCGACGCGATGTACGAAGTGGCGCAGCAGGCGCGCAAGCTGATGGAATTGACATGCGGCCTGTTCGACCCGTCCATCCTGGGCGCGTTACGCCAGGCCGGCTATGACCGCAGCATGGACGAGATTCGCGCCGGCGGCGGCATCCTGCCTGCTCCCGCCGCCGCACGCTACCACGTGCGGTCGCCGCTGGGATTTAGCGCGGTGGAATTCAAACCCGCCATCCACGGCATCCACTTGCCCGACGAGGTGCAGATCGACCTGGGCGGCATCGCCAAAGGCTGGATCGCCGAGCAGACTGTAAATGTGCTGTCAGCGTATGCGCAGGCATGCGCCGTCAGCGCGGGCGGCGATATGTTCATGCACAGGCTGCCGGAAGGCGAGCAGACCTGGACAGTCGCGCTGGAAGACCCGCGCGATCCGCAACACACCCTCAGCGTCCTGCACGTGCAGGCGGGGGCAGTGGCTACATCCTCCGTGACGCTGCGGCGCTGGCTGCAGGGCCGGCAGGTGCAGCACCACATCATCGACCCGCGCAGCGGCATGCCTGCGGAGACGGACTGGTTGAGCATGACGGTCGTAGCCGATCACATGACCGCCGCCGAGGCCTTCGCCAAGGCGATTCTGATCGCCGGTTCAGAATACGCCCAGGCGCTGGCGGATCGCGCTGCGGGTATCGAATTTATCGGAGTGAAACAGGATGGATCCCTGTGGGGGTCCAGGCACAGCAAGGAGCTTCTCGATGTCGCAAGTAAAGTCATCTAAGCGGAACAGAACACGCATCGCGGTGTGGCTGATCGCAGGGGTAATCACAGCCGCCCTGGCGCTGGCGGCCACGGTTCTGATCGGCGCAGTGGCGCAGACGCCGCTGGGCGACAGTCTGGGGCAGGCGCTCAACTCCTTGTTTGGAACCGACACGGCGCACGCCACCTGGTTTATCACGCGCTCTGCGGGCATTGTCGCCTATTTATTACTGTGGTTCTCTACAGCCTAGGGGCTGGGAGTGAGCAGCAAAATATTCGACCGGGTGCTGCACCGCACGTTCACGTTCGACTTCCATGAGTTTATCTCGCTGCTGTCCATCGGCTTCCTGATCCTGCACATCGTCATTCTGACCGGCGATCAATACATGCCCTACTCGATAGCGCAGATCCTGATTCCATTTATCTCCCCATACCGCCCGGTGTGGGTCGGCGTCGGCGTGATATCGTTCTACCTGATCCTGCTGGTGTCGGTGACGTTCTACATCCGCAGCCGGATCACGATGAAAGCATTTCGTGTGATCCACTGGGCCAGCTTCATCGCCTACATCACGGCGGCAGCGCACAGCATTTTCTCCGGCACGGACAGTCCCCTGGCGATGAGCGAGCTGATGTATGTCGGCACGTTCCTGGTCATCGTGTTCATGACGGCCTACTGGCTGCTGACGCTGCGCAGCCAGAAGGGCGCGCAGACCAGCCGAGGGTATTACCTGTCCGGCGCGGCGCAGCCCACCGACCAGAGCACGCGGACACATACCGTAACGGCTTCGACGCGAACGCCGCCAACACGCAAACTGGATGCACCTTCAGGCAGGCGTTAGGCACTCCGATGCCTGACTTGGCGGAACAGGCTTTAAAGTTGAGATGGCCTGGTGTTGCGCGCGGTTTCTATCGCATCACGATATCGCCCGCTACATAGTGCATTACTTGCTTTTGTGCAGCGCCAGCCATGGCTGCGTCGCCGCGTTCATATTGGGGGTCGCGCGAGTCGTGAGGTAGAAGAAATCGCGGCTGTATGGGATAAGATACTGCGATGCGGCGCCAGACATGGCTTGCAGCAGCCGAACGGCTTTCAGCGAATTGGTATTGGCTGCGGCGTTTGCCGGTTCATAGGTATAAAACCGGGTGTAGAAGCCATTAATGTCCAACTGCATACCGATATAGGCGCCTGCCTGTTGCAGCGCATTGCCCAGCGTCTGCGCTGTGAGAGAGTTCCCCGCCACGTAGATCAGAAAGCGCCCATCCTGGCTGAGGCCAAGACCGGAGCGCCAAGTTGCCGCTGGGTTGCCGCCGGTATAGCCCCATGACAGCACATCCGCTATGTTGATGTTCGGATTGACCACGCCTCGCTCTACCAGAAGCGGGCAGTTCTGACGATACGACACGAGGTCGGAAGTCTGGCTGATGTCCTGACCCCATGCGCCCATACGCACGCTGCCGTCGCGATAGAACCCCAGTGTAGCTATCCCATCAATCGGCGGAAGAATCACCTTGCCGTCCACCATCATACCGAAATGGCCGTGTTCGGCCTTAAAGCCGCCGTTAAATGCCGCCAGCAATACGCCGGGGACTGCGTCGCTAATCGGTATAGCGCCTGGTCTCTTGAACTGCGGAATACCCTTGGCAAATGTCGGCTCAAGTGTGCCGGGTACGAGGTGCAGACGCGCCTGATGCAGGTCGATGCGTACGACGGCGGCATTGGCAAAGGGACGAGTTGGGTCCGGCTTGACAGCCGTGCGCGCCATGATTGGCGTTTGGTCAGGCGATGCCGGGCCAAACGACTGCCAATCGGCGCCCACCATTGGCGCCGCCTCGACGACGTTGGGTTCGGCTGTCGGACGTGGCGACGCAAGCGGGATGGGCGTCGCCGTAACGGACGCGGTCGGCGCGGCGGGTCTACTCAGTTTGGGGCCAGCCGCCGCTGAACGCACCGGGGCGCTGGCGGGAATCGCCGCCGTCGGGTAGAAAGTCACCTTCGGCGCCGGCGCGGCTGAGCTTGTCCACATAATCTGCCCGCCATCGCGGGTGACGCTGTAGCGCGTCCGATTGATGGCGTCTTGAATCTGAAACACGGCGCTCTCCAGCATAGCAACCGGCTGTGGCCCGACAACAGCCCGTAATGAATCGGCGATATACGCGCCCGCCTCAGGCGACGCCGCAGGCAGCGCAATGGAAACGGCGGCAATGGCCGCCAGCAGCGCCAGCAACACGAACCAGACGCGCCGGATTAATCCGGCGCGTCTGAGTTGGATGCGTCCAGCCTGCTTGTGATTCAAACTGGTTTTGCGTGACATATCAAGAAATCTCCTGCTGCATTGGCGGCGCCGTCCTCGGCCTTTCCATCGCCCAAGCCGTTGCGCGACAGCACGGGGATACATTGCTGCACAAAGCCAGCTCGGCGAAGGCAGCAGTTCCACAATCTGGCTGCCCGGATAACCGCAACATTGAGAAAAAGGGCGCAGGCACGGGGAGGCGTGCCTGCGCCGCTAACGTTGGAACGGGTATGTCCGAACGCTAGTTTCCAGCTTCTGCGGCTGCGCTGTCCACGCCAGTCTGATCGCCGACCTGCTCTTCCAAGTTCAAGTTGTCGGTGTCGTTGGCTTTGACCTCCGCGCCCGTGGTTTCCGCCGTGTCCACCACGCCGTCGGCCGCGGTTTGATCGCCCACCTGCTGGTCGATCGTATCCGTGTCCAGGCCGGTCGAGACATCCTCAGTCGACGTGACAACCGCTGAAGGCGTCTGCGGCGTCGGCTCCTGGGCGAACACAGCAGCGGCCTGTATACCCGCTACACTGAGAGCAATCATGCCGGCTGCGCCAATCGCTCCGACGGTTTTCAGGTTCAATTTCTTCATATTACCAAGTCCTCATTGCTCGATTTCGAACCCGCTTGATTGCGCATTCGACAGATACCAGCTTATGTTTCTAGCGTGAAGCCTGCATGAAGCGAATATGAAGAGTTTGGCGACCAACCGCCTTGTGCGCTTTTGCGCGAACATGGATTGAGAGACGAGAGGGGCGACGCAATGCCACCCCTCTCACGCGGCGGCTAGAAGTTGCCGTCCAGGGTGCTTTCTCCCTGCTGCTCAAGTTGCTGACCGGGGCCGGCCTGGGTGGTGTCCAGGTCTGCGCCCTTCGCTTCGACTGTCTCGCCGGCTGCCGGCGTTTCGACTGTCTCGCCGGCAGTCGGGGCCTCGATACTGTCCGTGCCTGTGACGACGTTCTGAGCCGTTGCCGACACCGTCGGCGGCGTCGGCGCCTGCGCAAAGGCAGAAGCTGCTTGCGCGCCGACCACGCTCAGGGCGATCATACTGACCGCTCCAATCGCTCCAATGGTTTTGAGATTTAGCTTTTTCATCGCATACGTTCCTTTCATTCTGAATTCGAACCCGCCTGATTGCGAATTCGATACACAACAGCTTAGCCAGCCGGAATGAAGCCACAATGAAGTCAAAGTAAAGGGAACTTCAGGCGGTTCCACGCTCGTCTTCATCTTCGCTTCACCTGATGCTCATAAAATAAAGCCCATAACGTATGAGAGTGTTAATCGTTGAAGATGAACCCAAAATCTCCGCTTACGTAAAACGCGGGCTACAGGAGCAGGGTTATGCCGTGGACACTGCCTTTACGGGCAAGGAAGCTCTCGACTGGACCGCCGTCGCCCCGTATGACCTGATCATCTTGGATATTCTGTTGCCCGAACTCAATGGACTGGAAGTATGCAAGGAACTGCGCCAGCGCGGCGTCAGCATACCTGTGCTGATGCTCACCGCGCGAGATTCGATAGACGATCGTGTGATTGGTCTGGATGCCGGCGCGGATGATTATCTGGTCAAGCCATTCGCGCTGAAAGAATTGCTGGCGCGGCTGCGGGCGTTGTCCAGACGCGCGGATGGGCCGGCCAAGGCGACGAAACTGCAGGTGACTGATCTGTCGCTGGATACACTGACGCGCCGCGTGGAACGCGCCAACCGGCCTATAGAACTGGCAGCCAAGGAATATGCAGTTCTTGAGTGTCTCATGCGTGATGTCGGGAGAGTTGTCACGCGCACGATGATCGCCGAGCATGTCTGGAGTTACGAAGTCTACAACCAGTCCAACGTAGTGGATGTGTACATTCGCAACTTACGACGAAAAATCGACGATGCTCACGAAGTGAAACTGATACATACCATTCGCGGCATGGGATACCGCCTTGAGGCTGGCGGCGGCGATGAAACGGCTTAAGACGCTGCGCGCGCGCTTTGCGGTCTGGACGGCCGGTCTTTTGCTGGCTACGCTCGGCGGGTTTGGCTTGTTCGAGTACGTCAGCCTGAGCAGCAGCCTGTACCGTTCGGAAGATGACCTGCTTCAACTGAGCGTCACGCAAGTCATGGGAGTCATCAACTACGAAAACGGACAGATCGCCACTTCCGACAATATTTCGGACAGTCCTGCAACGATAGGATCGCGCGAGCGCGGCATCTCGATACGGGTCCTGAATCAGGACGGGCAGGTGGTGCAATCGACCGGAACATACGTCTTTGCGCAGCCCGTCGATCAAAGCCTGATCCGCGACACCGCCTATTTCGAAACCGTCCCCGACCCGTCCACCGGCATCCCGGTGCGCGTCTATTATTCGCCCATTCTTCAAAGTGGCCATGTCGCCGGCGTGATCCAAGTCGCGCACAGTCTGGCCGGCATCCAGGAGACGCTCGCGCAACTGCTGGTCATGTTTCTACTCGGCGCGCCGCTAGCCGGACTCGCAGCAGCGGCGGGCGGGTACTTTCTGGCGGCGCGGGCGCTGGCGCCGATTGATCGCATCACCCGCATGGCGCGCGAACTGTCCGCTTCGGATTTGTCCGCCCGGCTGGCGTTGCCCGCCACGGATGACGAAGTAGGGCGCCTGGCTCAAACATTCGACGGCATGCTCGCGCGTCTGGATGAATCGTTCGGGCGCGAGCGGCGCTTTGTCGCCGATGCCTCTCATGAACTGCGCACGCCGCTGGCCGGGATGCAGGCCATAATCAGCGTCATGCGCGAGGAGCGCCGCACCCCCGACGACTATGAACACGCTCTGGCGGATTTATCGGATGAGACGAACCGCATGCGCGCGCTTGTGGAAGATCTGCTCCGTCTCGCCCGTGGAGATGCGCTTGCTGCAAAGCTGGCGGAGAAGGTGCAGGTGTCCAGCCTTCTGGAATCGTTGTGCGACTCTCTGCGCTCGATTGCGGAACAGCGTGGGCTTGCTCTGGTCTGTGATTGCCCGCCGGGCCTGACCGTCATGGGCGATACCGATAGCCTGTTGCGGCTGTTCCTGAACATTCTGGATAATGCATTGAAGTACACGGCGCGCGGGCAGATCACCGTGCAGGCCACGAATGATGGCCGTTTTTTGCGGGTTAGTGTGAGCGATACAGGCGCCGGCATCGCGCCGGAGCATCTCGACCATATCTTCGACCGTTTCTACCGGGTCGATCCGTCGCGTTCAACAGCGGGTTCGGGGCTTGGTCTGGCGATCGCGCTGGAGATTGCCCATGCGCACGGCGGCCATATCCGCGTCGAAAGCGCCCCCGGCGAAGGCAGCACATTCAGCGTTGAACTGCCGTTGTAACCTGCCGGAGGGTGCATGCGACCCCGCGACAGGGCGCTGAACATGCTCAGTGCTGATCGCGTTCTTCACCTGTCAGCGCCCTCGCGGCAGGCCCCAGGGCCTGCTCGACGTTAGCGCCGAAACCGGGCCACGTGTCGCCATTGGCGTCCGACAAGCGTGTGAGTTGCTGCCATGTCAAGCTCAGGTCGCCGTTGAGCGCATCCTCCCAGAATTGCTCCGGGCTGGCGTGCAGCATGTTTAACTCGCGCTGCCAGTCGCGCCGGCAGGCTTCAATGGAAATCAACAAAGCCCTTAACTCGTGCTGGTAGGCGTGGCGCGCCAGGCTATCCGCCCGGAATGCGCCGGCTCTCAACTCGTCCAACTCCGACTGCCATTGGCTGGTCCTGGCGCGCACAGCGGCATCCGGCGTTGCCGCGCGCAATGGATGCCCATTATCGATGGGCTCCAAGGCGACCGGGGCATATTGAGAACGCAACTGCCGCGAAAGCGCATCCGCACGCGCGCGCGCATCGGCTTCAATCGAATCCGCGCGATCGCGCAACTCACACCATTGCGCTTCCCACTGTCTGATCTGCTCCCGGATGCGGGCGCGCAGGCTGGTTAGCGGGTCAATCATCGGCGTAATGCGCGTCTTGCTTGCCGGCGCGTTCATGCGGTTTCGGCCGGTTATCCTGCGCTTATGTGGGCGTGTTTGCATGGCTCACCTCCTGCGCAACCACGCGCTCACCATCATCGTGGCTGGAAGGCGCGCTCTCCAATGAGCGGATTAACAACAAGGGCAGACCCGAACGCTGCAGAATACCCGTGGCGATGCTGCCATGCAGCACGCGGGACAGACCGCTGCGCCCGTGACTGCTCATGGCAATCAGGTCCGCGCCTTCTTCGCGGGCAACCTGCAGAACGCTCTCTATGACGGGGCCATTGACAAGGCGTGTCTTTACCGCGATGCCTTCCGCCGCAAGTCGCTGCTTGCAACTGTCGAGATAGGACCTGGCCGCCACGGTCATCTGCGCCAGGAGCAGTTGATCCATTTCCGGCTGGATGCCGTAATATTCATAGGCCAACGAGCGCAATTCGAGCACGTGAAGCAAGATCACGGTCGCCTGATTGCAGCGCGCCAGTTCCTCGACATGCGGGAATATCGCCTCAGCGCGCTGTGACTGATCCAACGGCACCAATATTGTCTTGTACATAACCCACCTCACATGAACCTGGTGGTTCACCTGCCATCAACTCGGCCAACAGGCCCTCGACAGGCGCACCCTTGAGCAAAAAAGCATCGGCGCCGGCTGCCAGCGCATACGCGCGCGCCACATACATGGACAGCACAACCACGCGGGTTTGCGGCCAGCGGCGCTTGATGACCTGTGTGGCCTGCAGCCCATCCAGCACGGGCATACGCGCATCCATCAATACCACATCCGGGCGCCAGCGCTCCACCAACTCAATCGCCTCCTGTCCATTGGCCGCGTCGGCCAACACCTCAAACTGTGGGTAATTAGCCAGCACAGCCTTCAGCCCGGCGCGCGCGCTGGCCTGGTCATCCGCAACTACAAGCCGTATCGTCTGACCCATTGGGTATCGTCGTTTTGGCCTCCATGCAGGGTATTGCTCCCATAACATCTAAAGCATAGCCAGAACGGTTGATTTGTCATCCAGCCAGGCGCTAGTTGTGCATCAACAAAAAGCCGCTCTGCGAGCGGCATCTATCCACAATTGTTGTAGCAGGAACGAGAGCCTAATCGTCGCTGTCCGGCGCGTCATCCGGCCCGGCGACGCCGTCCAGCGACACCAGCCCTTCGCGTAGCGCATACAGCGCGGCGGCGATGCGCGTGGCCAGGTGCAGCTTGTTGAGGATATTGCTGACGTGCGTGCGGACGGTCGCCTCGCTGATGGAGAGTTTTTCCGCGATATCCTGATTCGTCATGCCCTGCGCCACCAGGCGCAGAACATCCATCTCGCGCGCGGAGAGCGGGTCCGGAGTAGGCGGCCGGGTGGATGGGGCCGTGAGTTCCTGCAGCACCTTGCGGGCGATGAGCGGGTGGAGCGACGACTCGCCGCGGTGGATCTGATGGATGGCCTCCACCAATTCCTCGGGGCTGGAATCCTTCAGCAGATACCCCAGCGCGCCTGCCTTGATAGCTGGAAACACCTTGTCATCGGTGGCAAAACTGGTCAGTACCAGGATGCGGCAGGACGGCAGGCGCGCGACGATTTGCCGGGTGGCGTCGATCCCGTCCATGTTGGGCATCATGAGGTCCATCAGGATGACGTGCGGGTGCAGGGTCTCCGCCTGCGCGACAGCCGCCCGACCGTCGGCAGCCTCTGCCACTACCTCAATGTCCGGAACCTCCGCGAGCAGCGCGCGTATGCCCCTGCGCACGATGGCGTGGTCGTCGACAATCAATACACGGATGGTTTCTGTCATTGAGTCACCTGATTCTTCACCCGCACAAACACGCAAGTGCCGCCGCCAGGATGGCTGTCCACCTCACTGGCGCCGCCGGCGCGGGCGGCCCGTTCGGCGATATTGCGCAATCCCATGCCGCCTTGCCGGGCGACGGCGCTGGGATCAAACCCCACACCGTCATCGCGCACCTCGATGCTGACGGCGTCCGCATCAAAGTGGATGTGCACTGTCACGTTGTGCGCCCTGGCGTGTTTCTCGACATTGTTCAGCGCCTCCTGGGCGATGCGGTAGAGTTCCTGTTCCAGATCTACGGGCAGGCACCGTTCGTTTTCAACGCGCAGGTCTGTCTGAAGGCCCGCGCGCGACTCGACCGCCGCCAGGCGCGCCTGTAAGGCCGCCACCAGCCCTTCTTTTTCGAGCACCGGCGGGTGCAATTCAAAAATCAACAGCCGCATGTCGCGCATGGCCGACTGCGCCATATCGCGCAACTCGTGGAGGTTTTTGGCAGCCACATCGGCCTTGCCCGCCTGCAGCGCCATGGCCGAGGCGTCCGCATAGAGCGTCACGCTGTAAAGCGACTGCGTCACAGAGTCGTGCAACTCGCGCGCCAGGCGCTGGCGCTCCTCCATGACGGCCAGACGTTCGGCCTGGCGGCGCAGGCGCGCGTACTCCATATTGACTGCGGCATGATCGGCGAAGGAACTGATGATGCGCACGTCGTCGCTATTGAAGCCGCCGGGCTTGTTGATCACGACGAGCACGCCGATGATGGCGGATTCGACGCGCATGGGCACCGCCAGCAGCGCAGTGACGATTGGATCATTGTTGAGGCGGGACATCTGGCTGGCCGGGTCATTGGTCAGCACTGGCACGCCGCGCTGAACGGCCAACCCAGCCAGCGAGTTCTCAAGAGGCACGCGATCCTGTTCGGTCAGCGCCATGCCCGTGCGGCTGATGAGACGCAGCCACTGTTCCTCTTCCGTTGACAGCAGAGCGCTGCCGGCGGCGCCGGTCAGACGCTGCGCCTCGGTGCAGACGATATCCAGTATCTCCGGCAGCGCGATACCCTGCAGAACCGCCGTCGCCACGCGTTGCAGGCTCTGGCTCTCCGCCAGACGCCGGGTGATTTCCTCATAGGTCTGGGCGTTCTTCACCGCCGGCGCGACTGCGGTCGCCACCTGTCCTGCCAGCGCGCATTCATCATCTGTAAAAGCGTGTTCGGTCCCCTGGTTGTAGACCAGCGCCACCCCCAGCACATCCACACCCAAAATGATCGGAACGGCCAGCATGTGACCGGCATCAACACCGTCGAGAGGCAGGTCAGGCGCGGACTGCACCGGCGCTTTGCGCGACAGGGCTTCGCGGATGCAACTCACGCGATTGGCGTTCAAACGCGGAGGGCATTGGTCGCCGGTCTGCGTGACGGCAGGCACGGATATCTCAGCCCGATGCAATAACACGCCCTGCTCCGGGTCAATCAGGTAGATCGCGCAATGCCGCACGCCGGCGGCGACAGCCAGCATTTCGGCAGACCGGTTCAAGACCGCGTCGAGCTCGAGGGTCCTGCCGGCAGACTGGGCTGCCCGCAGCATCAGTTCCGCGTGCGACCGATCCATGAGCAGTTCGTTAGGCGAATCTCTCATTGCTGCCAATAGTACACTCAGAGCGGAGAGGATGCGCGACAGGGGGAGGGGATGAGGGCGCAATGCCTGCGGGTGACAGGCATTGCGAAAGGCGCTGTGTGAACCAACGACAATTACGCGGCATGAACCGCGTGACGCCAGCGTTCCGGTGCGGGGAGTCTAGCTCAGACGCAGGTCGGCAATATGCTGCGCAAAGCGACGGCGGTTAATGATGGCCCACTGCGGCAGATCGGGGTCGCGCTCGGCCAGTTCATCGAGCGTGCGCAGATAGTCCTCGCACACGCGCAGTGCGTCGCGATAACGCTTCTGCTTGATATAGAGCAGCCGCAGGCGGGTATAGGAGAGCGTGCTGAGATCGCCGTCCGCAACGTTCTGTTCGTACAGATGAATCGCTTCCTGCTCGCGCCCCTGCTTCTCCGCATGGTAAGCGCGCATGTGACGCTGACCCAGCATGTCGCAGATGCGATCCGCTTCGATCAGTCGCGCATCGATCTCCGCGCCGATGCCTCGCCGGCTGCGCACGGGTAAATGAGCGCGCAACAGATATTCGCGCAGGCCGGGTCTCAGGTCGCGATACAAGCGCGCCACCTGCGGGACCACCGGATTCATGATCTGGTCGATAAAGTCTATTCTCATCGCGCAACCTCCGCTCATACAGAACTGTTTTAATATGACTGAAGCATCGACAAACCACCACTTCATACGTGTTACGTGATCAGCGTTGTGTACAGTCGTCCCATCGTGAGTCAAGAATATTATAACAGATTGCTTAGAATACACATAGCCATCTAAGCAAATTTAAGGTTCACCGATGGCGCAGTCGGATGCAACTGCTAATACGCTCTTTGGCTGATTGGCAACAGCCGGCCATGTGGGCTATGGTTATCGTGTGTGAGCAAGTCGCTCACGCTATGCGTTTATTGCCAAACTGGAAACATATCCCATTGTAAAAATCATGCTCAATCTAAACCGTCAGGCAAGCGCGCGTAACCGGAACGCAGCCCAGGCCCATGCTTTCGGAGACAGCGCCGGTCGTTTCGTCACGTTCCGCGTGAACGGTCAGTTGTATGCCCTGCCCCTTGACGCTGTGGACCGCGCCGTGCGCATGGTGTCCATCGCGCCGATGCCGAGCGCGCTGTCCGGTGTGCTCGGCATTGTCAACGTTGAAGGGCAGCAGGTGCCTGCATTGGATATACGCGATTTATTCGGGCTGCCGCCGAAAACAGCCAGCGCCAATGATCGCCTGCTGCTGGTGACGGTGAACGGCAGCACCATGGCCATCGTCGCGGATGAGGTGTGCACGGTCCTGTCCCTGCCGCCGCAGATAAAGACCGGCCTGCCTTTCCCAGAACCAGCTTATGTGGCAGGTTCGGTGCACCAGAACGGCGAGGTGATCTTTGTGCTCGAACCGGCTGAACTCAAAGCGCCGCAGCAACCGTTAATGCTGCCTTGCTGAGGTAACGG
This sequence comes from Chloroflexota bacterium, assembly GCA_023382055.1. Taxonomy (GTDB): domain Bacteria; phylum Chloroflexota; class Anaerolineae; order J036; family Brachytrichaceae; genus CAIXPS01. The sequence continues at coordinate 5,228 of JAMCQN010000162.1, read as the reverse complement.
CTCGGAAGATGTCTGACTTCTGCGAGAAGTCAGACATCCCGCGCGTTTTTCTGCGCGTTACGGGATCAGCAGCACCTTGCCCCTGGTGCCGCGGGCTTCCATGTAAGTCTGCGCGTCCGCGGCCCGCGCCAGCGGGAACGTCCTGTCGACACGCACGATCAGTTCGCCGGAAGTCATCCAGTTGAACAAATCCCCAGCGCGCCACTCCAGCTCCTCGCGGGTCAGCACGTAATGGGCCAGCGTCGGGCGCGTCACAAACAGCGACCCCTTCTGATTCAATATCTGCAGGTTGATCGGCTCAACCGGGCCGCTGGCCTGCCCATACAGCGCCAGCATGCCGCGCGGCTTCAGGCAATTCAGGCTCTTGGCAAACGTGGTCTTGCCGACCGAATCGTAGACCACCTCCACCCCTCTGCCGGCGGTCAGCCGTTTCACCTCAGCCTCAAAATCGACCTGCGAGTAGAGGATGACCTCGTCGGCGCCGGCCATGCGCGCCAGTTGCGCCTTCTCGTCTGTAGAAACCGTCGCGATGATGCGCGCGCCGCGCTTGCGCCCGATCTGCACCAGCAGATGGCCTACGCCGCCGGCTGCGGCGTGCATCAGGGCCGTGTCGCCGGGCTTTAATGGATAGGTGGACAGCGCCAGATAGTGGGCGGTCATGCCCTGCAACAGGACGGCGGCGGCCTGTTCCAGTGTAATCGCTTCAGGAACATGCAGCAATTTAGCTGCCGGCGCAATGGCGTACTCCGCGTACCCGCCGGCGCCATTGGCTGTGCCCACACGGTCGCCCGGCTGAAAATCGGTCACGCCCTCGCCCACCGCATCCACGGCGCCGGCGAACTCCGCCCCCAGCGTCATCGGGAGCGCATTTGGATACTGGCCTTTGCGATGATAAACCTCCACGAAATTGAGACCGGTCGCAGCGACCTTCACACGCACCTGACCGGCCTGCGGTTCCGGAACTGCCACCTCGTCGACACTCAATTTACTGGCATCGCCAAATTCATGTACTCTGATTGCACGCATACCTTTACTCCAATTCCTGTTTGATCTGCAACGAATCGTTACGCCAATCATACATTTACAGATAGAATCGCTGATAATCGTGGCTCTTACACCGCTGCGCCGTTTGATACACGTGCTGTTCGGCTCCGGCCGCCTGGTTGCAGCCGATGCGCGCGCCTTCACGCCCGCGTCCGAAGGCAGCGGGATTTTCGGCCACTGGACGCTCGACGCGCACGGCCTGCCGGCGTATCAATACACGCTGGACCAGTTGCACGATAACCGCGCGCGCTATCCCAATTCCGAGAACCTGAATCGGCGCGATCACTGGCACCAGATCGGCAATGACCGCGTCACCGCGCTGGTCAGCAATGACGGCACGGTGCAACTCTACATCGGCGACCGCGGCGGCGTGTGGCTCAATCGCTTCGAAGCCAGAGATCGCGAAACGCAAACCGATTCCTCGATTCCACCGCCCAGGCTGTGGCTGACCGAACTGGCGGCCGGGTTGTTGCTGGCGGGGGCCAGACTGCTGCGCCGCCTGCGCCTGTGGTGGTACCGCCTGCGCGCCGCAGGCATTCAACGCCGGCAGCATGAGGCGGTCATCCCGCGCGGCGCCACCACCCTGCCGGTTGAGAAGGCGCTGCCCGCTACGGAACGTCTCGCCATGGTCATTCCCCATGCCTACGCCGGCGGATTTGCTTATCTGGATGACGGGCAGGAAGCCTGGGCCAGCGCCTACCGCTACCGCCCGGCTGGTTGCGATGTTTCCCGCACGTTTGGCATCGGCCGCTGCGAGACGACGGCCACCTACCGGAACATCCGCGTGACGCGCCAGGTTTATGCGCCATCCGGCGACGACCCGCTACTCCTGAGCGATGTGCGCGTCGACAACCTCGGCAAGTCCGCCGTCGATCTGCGCTACTACGAATACTGGGATGTCAACATCCAGCGCCTGCAACTGCAGTGGCTGCGCACAGGGGCATTCGCCGCAGCCGGCGACGAGGCGCGCCGCGCGTTGAACGACGATTACATCCCCTCGGTTACTCTGGACGAACAGTGGCGCACGCTGCGCTTTCACCAGCAGCCCCGCCCTGGCGCGCCGCAAGGCAACGAGACCGCCATCAGCGACGTGGATCGTCTGCCCTATGACGTGTTCCTGACCAACCTGAGCGGCAGCCACATCGCCGCCTGCTATTCCGACAAGGCCAGCTTCTTCGGGCAGGGCGGCGCCGTCCAACCCGATGCGGTGCGTACGCGCAGCAACGATCAACCCGCGCCCAAACCCAACTCGCCGCCCGTCGATGCGGCGATGCCCTATTGCCTGGTGCTGCGTCACGACCTGCACCTGGAACCCGGGGCGGGCATCAACCTGCGTTTCGGCCACGGCGCGGCGCGTCCGGGCGACTCATTGCTATTTCTCGACAAATACCGCAGCGAAGATACCCTGGAACGGACGGTGCAGTGCTGGAAGGAACACCTGGTTTATTTTCTGGCGGACGGCGAGCGGGCGTTGCAACGAGAGGTGGCCTGGCACACCCACAACCTGCTGGCCGCCACCGTGTATAGCGATTACTACAATGCCCATGTCGTGCCGCAAGGCTCGGCCTATCTGTATCTGCACGGTGCGGACGGCGCGCCACGCGATCAGGCGCTGTTTGCGCTGCCGCTGGTGTACATCCGGCCGAAGCTGGCGCGCGAGATGCTGTGCCTGTTGATGTCTCTGATGCATGCCGACAGCGGCGCGCTCCCGTATGCGTTCACCGGCTACGGCTATCACAGCAACGCGCTGGGGGTGCACACGGTTCCGTCGGACCTCGATCTATTTCTGCTGCTGGCGCTGAACGAATACCTGGCCGCCAGCGGCGACGCCGCTTTCCTCGACGCCGAGGCGCCCTTCTACCCGCGCGGCGCGCAACCACAACCTCCCTTTGGAATGAGCGTGCTCGACCATATCCGCGTCGCGCTGCATCACCTGATGGAGACCGTCGGCACTGGCGAGAATGGCTTGCTCCGCATCGGCGACGGCGACTGGTCGGACTCCATCGTCATCGATAGCGTGTTGAACGGCCTGCCGCTGGGGATCAACCTGGAGAACACGCGCGAACACGGCGAGTCCGTCCCGAACAGCCAGATGGCGCTGTACGTGCTGCCCCGCATCGCCGCGCTGCTGGACATGCGCGACCCCGAACTGGCCGGGCGCATACGCGCTTTTACAGCCGGGTTGCAGAAAGCGGTCATGTTGCAGTGGAATGGCCGCTGGTTTACGCGCGCGGTGCTGCGCGACCTGGCCGACGACCCGGTTATCGTCGCCGACGACTGGATCAGCCTGGAAGCCCAGCCGTGGGCGCTCATCAGCGGCGTGGCGGCCCGCATGGGCCGGCAGGGTGTGGAGGGCGTGCTGATCGATATGATCCGCAGGCTGCTGGACGACCCGTCGCCCATCGGCGCGCCGCTCAACGAGCGCGGCATGGTGTGGCCGGCGGTATCGCAACTGCTCACATGGGGATACACGCGCAGCCGCCCCGATCTGGCGTGGCGCTCGCTCAAGCGCAACACCTTTGCGGCGCGCAGCCGGGTATTCCCGACGGTCTGGCACGGCGTGTGGTCGGGGCCGGACGGCGTTTACAGTGTGGACAACAGCAACGCCGGCCAGACGTGGGTCAACATGGCGACGCCCATGACCGATTTCCCTGTCATGAACGCCAACCCGGACGCTATGGCGCTGCTGGGTCTGCTGCGCGTGTGCGGGCTGGAGCCATCTCCAACGGGCGACGGCCTGCTGATCGCGCCGTGCTCGCCGCCGGAGCGCTTCGTGCTTGACCTGCCGCTCATCCGACTCGACGTCGCGCCCGGCCGGATCGCCGGTGAGTATCGCGCTGCAGGAACCGGCAGTCTGACGCTGCATGTGCGCGTGCCGTCGCAGGCACACCGCGTCGCCGCCAGCATCGACGGTCAGCCAGTTGCAGCGCCGCTTGCGACGGCGAATGAAGTTGCGTTGCCACTCGCCTTCGCAGCCGGCCAGCGCGTGGCGTTTGAAGTCACCTGGGCGATGTAAACCGAACCTCAAAACCTTCTAAACCAGCGCCAACGTGCGCACGCTGGTGCGGGAATTCTTGACCTGATCCTGCTCGATATCATGATGCCGGAGATGAACGGCACAGAGTTTACCCGCGTTTACCGCAAGGAGCGCGCCACGCCGATCATCCTGCTCACCGTAAAGATGGAGGAAACCGACAAGGTGCTGGGGCTGGCGATCGCACGCTCGGCCACGGGGCGACGTTTACGATTGTGCTACCGGCCTGATACCCGGCACTCTTACTGCGCCAGCCAGCCGCCGTCCACCGCCATGGCGTGCCCGGTGACAAACGAGGCCGCGCTCGAACACAGCCACACCACCGCCTGCGCGACCTCGTCGGGCTGGCCGATGCGCCCGATCGGGTGGTACTTGAGGAATCGCTCGGCGTTGCCCGGCGCGAGCAAGGGCGTGTCGATCGTGCCCGGGCAGACGGCGTTGACGCGGATGCCCTGTTTGCCGTACTCCAGCGCGGCGGCGCGCGTCAACCCGATCACGCCATGCTTGGCCGCGATGTAAGGGGAGTTCTGCCAGTCGCCGCCCACCAGCCCCAGCACCGATGCCGTGTTGACGATAGCCCCGCCGCCCTGGCGAAGCATCTGCGCGATCTCGTACTTCATGCACAGCCAGACGCCCTTCAGATCAATCGAGATGACGCGCTCCCAGGCTTCCTCGCTGAGTTCGTGCAGCGCCCCGCGCGTCGAGACGCCGGCGTTGTTGAACGCGCAGTCCAGCCGCCCGTACGCGCCGGCGGCTGCGGCGACCAACGCCTCGACCTGTGCGGCCTGCGACACGTCGGTCTGCACGAACAATGCGGATGCATCGCCGTGCGCGGCGCGGATCAGGCGGACGGTCTCTTCGCCGCCGGTCGCGTTGATGTCGGCGATGACCACCCGCGCGCCACCCTCTGCAAAACGCAGCGCCGTCGCTCTTCCGATCCCGGAAGCGCCGCCGGTCACGATGACCGCTTTGCCTGAGATATCACTGGACATGAAACCACCTGCCATCGTTGAACTCCGATACCCTTACATCTCGCGCACGGCGTCGTGGGACACTTCGCCCGACACCTGCACCGGCACGCGCGCCTCGCGCATGTCGTTGGCGCGAAAGACGATATCGTGCGCGCCGGCGCCCGTCACGCTCAGGAAGT
>JAMCQN010000189.1 GCA_023382055.1 Chloroflexota bacterium | reverse complement strand
ATGCCACCGGATGAATCCGGCGGCTGGCACACGCTGCGCGGAAACCGGCCAAGGCCGGTTGCCTGCCGGCAACGCGCTTATAGCGCGTTTCGTTTTGGTCAGCCTGTGGTTTCGAACCACAGGTCGGCGCGGACCGATCGCGTTACTGGGTCGGCGCGCCGCACCGTCGCCGAATGCCGATTGGATCATGTCATCCCGTAAGAGGAGCCGCCATGCAATCATTATCCGGAAAAACCGCCATCGTCACCGGGGCCGGTCGCGGGATCGGCCAGGCCATTGCGCGAGCCTATGCCGCCGCCGGCGCATCGGTGTGCTGCGCGGCGCGCAGCAGCGCTGAGATCGACGCGACCGCCGCCGCCATCCGGCAGGCCGGCGGGCAGGCTTTTGCCTGCTGCGCGGATGTCACCGTCGAGGCCGACGTCAACGCGATGGTGCAACAGACCGTCGAGCGCTACGGCGGCATCGATATCCTCGTCGCCAATGCCGGTGTCGATCTGGATCAGCGCAACGTACAGGACAGCGATATCGGCCTGTGGCGCGCGACCATCGAGACGAACCTGACCGGCGCGTACCTGTGCGCCCGGGCTGCCATCCCGCATCTGCGCCGGCGCGGCGCGGGCAAGATCATCATGATCGGCTCCGGGCTGGGGCATCGCGGCAGGCCCGGGTCGGCGGCCTACGCCTGTTCGAAGGCCGGCCTGTGGATGCTCACGCGCGTGCTGGCTCAGGAGTTGGCGGACGACAACATCAGCGTAAACGAGTTGATCCCCGGGCCGGTGCAGACGGCTGCGTCCTCAGTCGACCCGCAGCACAGCGTTGCGGCGCAATACGGCAGCGAGTGGCGCAAACAGCCCGACGACGTCGTACCGCTGGCGCTGTTTCTGGCGACCCAACCCGATCGCGGCCCGACCGCGCAGAGTTACAGCTTGATGCGGCGGGATGGGTAATACCGCGTTGGAAATCCTGCGCGCGCACACAGGCCGAAGGGCTCGTACGGTGTTATCGTAGGGGCTGACCTATGTGTCAGCCCGGTACGGCAGGCGGGCGCACACATAGGTGCGCCCCTACGTCTAGACAGCACGTGTTGCAAGGGCTCTTCGACCTGTGTATCAGGCCGGTGCGTGAAGCCAGGCCTCGCGTGGTCACACGATACCCAGGCGGACGCGCGAACACCAGACCCATGGCTGCATCTCCGCGCCCAGCGTGCGATCTGCGATCGCGCGGAATTCGTCCAGACCCAGATGGTCCTCGCGATAGCCGCCCTTCAACAGCGTCATCACGGCGCCCTGGCTCAACAACAACCCGATCAGACGCTCGGCATTGCCTTTATCTTCGTGATGCAGGACGATCTCCCTGGTGTAGCGGAATAAGCCGCTGGCCTGCATCCTCTCCAGGTGCCCGGGCTTGTCCCACTGCATGATCGGCGTTTTGACGCGATAATCTTTTTCAAGGTCGCGCACGCGTCTCATGCAGGCTTCATACGCCTGCTCCGCTTCCCAACTGCCGGTCGTGGGGGGCCAGTCATAGTCGAAAGCCGCAAAGACGCCGCCTGCGACCAGAATGCGCGCTACCTCTTTGAACGTGGCAAGCGGTTCCATCCAGTGCAGAGATTGGGAGCAGGTGACGATCTGGGCGCTGCGGGCGCTCAAACCGGTCTGGTGTGAAAGGCTGTCGCGGTAAGCTACATTAGGCGCGCCGGTTTGCGCCTCGGCCAGCGCGCGCATGTCTGCGGTCGGCTCAATGCCGATGACGTGCTCGGCGCGGTCAGCCCAGTAGCGCGAGGAAATTCCGGTGCCGCTGCCCAGATCGACCACCAGACGGATGCGCGTCAACTGAGCCCAGCGTATCAGTACATCCGCGAGAATCGCCGGAGGATGGGGCCGGTATTTATCGTAGATATCGGCATAACCGCTGAACCGCTCGATATTACCGCCGTAGTCAATATCGTCGGCGCAAAGACTCATGATTTGACCTCCGGGTGTTGAGTTTACGTCCACGCGCGATTCCCGTTTGCGGCAGCCACTCAACCGGCTGTCTACATGATTATATGCTAGGGTATCATTCGAATCGCTGGTCTGGACGGCTTTCACGGTGGCGTTCAAAGGCGTGCTGCTGGAGGGGCTGGAAGTGGTGTTTATCGTCATTACCTTTGGTTTGACGGCGGGCGATATCACGCCCGCGCTGCTGGGGTCAGTAGCGGCTGCCGTACTGGTCAGCACCGTGGCCGTGCTGGTGCACCGGCCGTTGAGCCAGGTTCCGTAGAACACCCTGAAGTTCATCGTCGGAGTCATGCTGACTGCCTTCGGCGCGTTCTGGGTGGGCGAAGGCGTCGGATTGCGCTGCTGCGCCGGCCGACCATCACGAAGACCAGCGAAGCGGCGAGTGAGACATGAAATACATCAAAGCATTCTTCTATTTCTGGTATGACTTCATCGTGTGCGATGCATGGGAAGTGGCGGCAAGCGTGCTCATCGCACTGGCGCTGCTCTTCGTCGGCGGGCGCCTGCTGAGGGGAGGAATCGCCGCCGCAAGGCGCCTTCGCACCCCATAAAACCAATCCTGTTTTAAGGCGCTGTTCATACTGGCATGCTATTTTTCGCGGGTGGCTGCGCAGCCATCCTGCCGGGACGGAGGAAAGCGGGCTTGCATAATGCTGCCCGCGGCTGACCGGCGAACGAGATTTATGCAAAGTGTAATGGAGAATCAGCAAAGATATGAATAGCATGCGACGTAGTAACCTGTTGAAAATCGGATTGGGTGTGTTAACGATGAGTGTCATGGCTGCCTGCGGCACGGCAGCGCCTGCGTCAACCAGCGCCCCGGCCGCACAGCCGACTGCAGCGCCCAGCGCCACCAGCGCCCCGACGGCATCCGATGCCACCGCCACAACAGCGGCGACTGTCGCGCCGACCGCGACAAGCGCCGATGCGCAAGCCGCCACACCGGCAGCGACGGATGCGATGACCGCAACCGCCGCGGTGACAACGGCGACTACAACCAGCGGTTCAATTGCTGTCTTCAAGATCGATCCCGGCAAGACGACAGCGACCTTTACGCTAACCGAAGTTTTGCTTGGCAAGGATAACACCGTGGTGGGCGCCACGTCTAAAGTCAGCGGCGTCATCTCCGTGACGATGGATCAACCGGCCAACTCGCAGATCGGGACGATTCAGATCGACGCCACCGACTTCAAAACCGATTCGAACATGCGCAACGGCATGATTCAGCGCAGCATCCTGAAGACATCGCAATACCAGTACGTCAGCTTCCAGGCGACGGCGATCGACGGCCTGCCGGCCAAGGTGAACGCCGGCGATCAGGTGCCGGTGAAGATCACCGGGAATCTGACCGTGCTCGGCCAGACCAGGCCGGTCACCTTTGCAGGAACGGTAACGATGAAATCGGACAACGAGATCGACGGCACGCTGGCTGCAACGATCGCGCGCGCCGACTTCGGGTTGACTATACCCAAGGTGCCAAGCGTCGCCAGTGCATCGGATAACGTCTGGCTGACGCTGCAGTTCGTGGCGACAAAACAGTAAGAATTATTCTCACAGAAGTCGGACTTCTACAAGAAGTCCGACTTCTTAACTTCAATGATCAGAAGAGCGGAAGAAATTCCGCTCTTTTTGTGCGTTATACTGAAGTCGTGTCTGGAGGTATGGTTTGAGACGTGTTCGTGTACCGGCAGGAATCCTCTTCGGCGTATTGACAAGCACCACCGTCATCGCCCTCTCATATCTGGGCGGACAGTATTTCGGGTTACCGTTCTTCCCATTCGATCTCTTTGAATTCGCGACGCGCGTTTTACCCGGCCCCATCGTCACTTTCGGCATCGGCGCCATGGTCAGCGTGCTTACGGCGTTGCAAGTGGGACCGCTTTCGCAAGCTGCCAAAGCAGCCGAGCAGGCCATGGCGCTCGTGCAGTTTCTCGCGATCGGCGCGGTCTTCGGCGCGATACTGACCGTGCCCGTTCGCCACGCGGCGCCGAGAAACGTTACCTCAATAGGCGTCATCGGCGGCGCGGTCGTTCTGGCGCTGACGCTGATTGCGGAGCTCGCACTCGGTTTCCCTGCCACGGCGTCCACCTTTATCAGCATCGCCTACCTGACCATCATTCATGTCGCCTGGGGAGTGGCGCTGGTCTGGTTATTGAGCCAGACGTCTATAACCGCAAATGCGGACGGCGGCGCCAATCGCTCGCGGCGCAACCTGCTCATCACCACAGCGTCCGCGCTGGTGACGCTGGCCGCCGCAGCCATCGGCATCGTCGATGTGCTGGGCCGGATCAACGGCCACACCGAGGGCACTGCGGCTCCCGCAGCGCCGGGCGCGCAGGCTCAACCGGCAGCGACACCGACGAGTGCGACGTCGGCCATGACAAGCCCGTTGCCAACCCTGCCCGCGCGACTCGATCCGGCGCCCGACACGCGCCCGGAACTGACAGCCAACAAGGATTTCTACCGCGTAGATATCAACCTGATAGCGCCGATGGTCTCCGCCGATACCTGGAGGCTCGAGCTGACCGGTCTGGTAGAGCGACCGCTGAAGCTCACGCTCGAACAGGTGCGCATGCGACCAGCTTTCTCGCAATACATCACACAGTCGTGCATATCCAACCCGCTGGGCGGCGACCTGATCAGCACCACCCAGTGGACCGGCATCCGCCTGAAGGACCTGCTGATGGAGGCCGGGCTGAAACCCGGCGTCGTCGAACTGGCTATCCAGGCTGCCGACGGATTTTATGAGAGCGTCGGCATATCCGACATGATGGACGAGCGCACGCTGCTGGTGTATGCCATGAACGGCGCAGCGCTGCCGGTCGAGCATGGTTTCCCGCTGCGCATCTATATCCCCAATCGCTATGGCATGAAGCAGCCCAAGTGGATTACGCGGCTGGAGGCCATCGACCACGAAGGCCCCGGCTACTGGGTCGACCGCGGTTGGAGCGCCACGGCATATCCGCAGACCACTTCGGTGGTTGACACCGCCGGCGGGAAGGGCGTGGCGCATGCCGCGCCCGGTGTAGACGGTACGATCTCGCTGGGCGGGATTGCGTGGGCCGGCGCGCGTGGCATCAGCAAGGTGGAAGTGCAGGTAGACGAGGGCGAATGGGCGGAAGCGCGCCTGCGCATGCCGCCCTTGAGCGCACTGACGTGGGTGCAGTGGCGTTACGACTGGCCGGCAACGGCCGGCGTTCATACGGCGCGCGTGCGCGCCTACGACGGCACAGGCAAGTTACAGGTCGTCGAATCCCACGACGTATACCCGTCCGGCGCGACGGGCATCAGCAGCCTGGGATTTCAGGTGTGACGGTTCGGGTGGCAGTATAACTGCCACCCGAACCGAAGTCTGGCTGTGCGTAACGCGTCCAGATTTGAGAGTGCAGTTCAAACCGAGTTACTGCGCGCCCCAGCCCATGTGGATGTAAGCGTCGCCGCTGGCGTGACGATAAGCCACAGTAATCAGATGCTGCCCGGCGCTAACGGCCGCATGGGTGCTGCCGCTGGCAGTCTGGCTGGGCGAGGCGCTCCAGTTGTTGATGACCTGGTCCGAATCCAGCCACACGATCACACCGTCATCCGTCGTCGCCCAGAAATTGTAATTGCCCGCCGGCAGATAGACGGACTGCGTGAAACGCACTGACCAGTTATTAACCGGAACGCCGGGGTATGGGGCGCCCCAGCCCCAGTCCGTGTCGAGTGTGGAGGCGAATGCCGGGACCTTTACGATGAAGGGGCCGTTGATCGTATCCAGACCCTGGAAGAACTCCGCCGTCCACTGGTAATACTGCTGCGGCGCGCAACCGTAGGTCAGCGAGCACAACGGCACGCTGGGTACCGTCGGCGCGACCGGCACAGTCGGCGCGCAACTCCACGGATAGGGGCAGTCGAAGTCACTGTCGTATTGCGGTACCGGCACGTAAATGATTACCGGCGGCGCTGGTGCGTAGTAACGCGGGATGCACAGGGTACTGCCGGCGTAGATGCGCGTACCGCGCAGGCCATTGGCGCTCTTTATGGCGGTTATGGAGACGCCATAGCGATAACTTAACCTGGTGAGAGTATCGCCCCAGCGCACCCTGATGTACAGGCAGGAATAGGCATTTGTGGCTGTCTCATCCTGCTGTGAAGCGAACACATTCGATGGGATGCTGATAAACAGGGCAGCAACAGCAATCAGCACAACCGCTATGTTCGCGATGTGCTTTCGGGTTGTTTTGATCATATGACCCCCGTAACGATTCTGACCGCTCTCTAAGTGCTTTCTGTTTATACATCCGTTTGTCATGCGCGGCAAGTCGCCCATGCAGAGCGCACAGCGGGTAGTGGCGCCCCAGCCGCCTTGTTTCACCGATAATGATTAAGCTGAAACCAGTCATTCCGTATCACAAATAGAAGGAGGCGCGCGAACATGCTGATCAAACGAATCCTGGGCCTTATCATCGTCATGACCGCAATGCTGGGGCTGGCTGCGTGTCTGATCGCAACTGTCGCGGGGCCGCCGCTCGTGGACCGCGTCGCCACCGGCATTGACGACAGCGTCACGAGCATCAACGGCACGCTGGACACGGTGAGTGAGACGCTGCAACTCGCGCAGGAAACCAGCTCGCAGGTCATCACCGGGCTCAACACGGCTGAGGCATCCGTATTGAACACGGCGATTATCATCAGCCAGACGCGCCCGATGGTTTCAAATGTCGGGGATATCATCACCGGCGACCTGGCGGACAGCCTCGACCAGGTTCAGGCAACCATTCCCATCCTTGCCCAACTGGCCGGCAATGTCGATAAGACCCTCAGCTTCCTGAGTCAGGTCAACATTCTCGGCTACAAACTGGGGATTGACTACAACCCCGCTACGCCGCTGGACCAGTCGATTATGGCGGTCGGGAACAGCTTCAACGGCGTCCCGGATAAACTGCGCGCAATGTCCGGCAGCATAAACGCCACTACCCAGGGGCTAGACACCACTGCGGCAAACCTGGACATCATTGCTTCCAACCTGCACGACATCAATGCCAGCTTCAGCAGTTTCAGCAGGCTGTTCGGAACTTACCTGCAGAGCACATCTGCGATCAAACAGCGCCTGCAGGTGACACAGATCGAACTGCGCAATGATCTACAACTGATCAAAATGGGATTGCTGATCTTCGTTGTCTGGCTGGGACTCACCCAACTGGCGCCGTTGTACATTGGGATCAGTTTGCTGACGGGACGCACTGCACCCATCACCCATTTGGATGTTGATAACCATCCATCCAGACAGATGATGGAGGAGCGCAATGTCTGACACCGGGAAAATCACCATCAACCTGAGCGTCGTCGATCCGGGACCGATCGACCTGCTCGTCAAGGCAGGTTTCTACGCCAACTGCACCGACCTCATCCGCACCGCCATTCGCAACCAGATCGCGCTGCATGGCGATGCTGTGAAGCAATCCGTGGCGCGCAAGGACTGCGCGCTGGGCGCGATGGGTTATTCGCGCCGGACGATGGAAAGACTGCGCGCCGCCTATCGACCATCGAGCGCGCCGACGTGATCTACACCGTGGACGGCGGGATGGTGGTCGAGGCCGGCGCTCATGACGAATTGATGGCGCGCAAAGGGCTGTTCTATCGCCTGCACGAGACGCAGTTCCATGATGAAGTGGAGGCCGAAGCAGCCTGAGGCCGTCACACCGCCTTGATGTGGTCGGGAGCATCCAGCGTCTTCAGGCGCCGCATCTGCGGCCAGATCCTGGCGACCGCGAGCACCACCAGAATGGTGCCGATGCCGCCGCCGACCACCGACAGGATCGGGCCGAACAGCGCCGCCGTGAGACCCGACTCAAAGCCGCCCAGTTCGTTCGACGCGCTGATGAATATGCTGTTGACGGCCGAGGTGCGCCCGCGCATCTCATCCGGTGTGAGCGTCAGCATGAGCGTGCTGCGGATGACGACGCTGATGTTGTCCAGGCCGCCCAGCAGCAGCAACATGAGCATCGACAGCCAGAACGACGTGGAGATGCCGAAGATGATGGTGGCGATGCCGAAACCCGCGACGGCGATCAGCAGCGTCCTGCCGGCTTGCCGGAACGCCGGGAGATAGGCCAGCATGATCGCCATGATCAGCGCGCCGACCGACGGCGCCGCCCGCATCAGACCGAGCCCTTCCGGCCCCACCTTCAGAATGTCAGTCGCGTAGATCGGCAGCAGCGTGACGGCGCCGCCGAATAAAACGGCAAACAGATCGAGCGTAATGGCAGCCAGAATCACCTTGGTCGTGCGGATGAAGCGCACGCCTTCTTTCAATGAGTCGAGCGTGGCTGCTTTGCGCGAAAGCGCCAGCGGGTGCCCCCGGATCAGCGCCACCATCACCAGGAACGACATCCCGGCCAGCGCATCCATGACATAGATGATCGTGACATTGTTCAGCAGCGCCACCAGCGCGCCAGCCAGGGCAGGCCCGATGATGGAAGACAGTTGACCGGCGCTGCTGCTCCAGGTCGCGGCGCTGGTGAATGACTCCGGCGGCACCGTCTGCGGCAGCAGCGTCGATGTGGCAGGACCGTTGAACGCGCGCGCCAGCCCGATGCCGAACAAACAGACATACACCAGAATGATCGGCCCCTGATGCAATGAGAGCATCGCCAGCGCCAGCGAGCACAGCGACAGCAGGCACTGGGTGATGAGCACGATCCGCTTGCGGTTGTATTGATCGGCCACATGGCCTGCCGGCAACGAGAACAGAATCACGGGCGTGACCTGCGCCAGGCCGACCAGACCGAGGGCGAAAGCATCGTGCGTGCGCAGCCACAGTTCCCAGCCGATGGCGAATGATAGCATCTGGCTGCCCAGGCCCATGATAATGCGGCCGACCAATAACAAACGAAAGTCACGAAAGCGCAACGCCGCATACGGATCGCGCCGCGCGCCGGGTGCCGGTGCAGAGGTGTCGTCTATTTCTGTTGCCAGCCTTTTGCAAGCGGTAAAGTGTATCTATCACTCACGTCCCGCGGAAGCTGCAATATAGACGACACAGTATGGATTGTCAATTCTGTGGCCACTTGTGGGTGCGCTCATAGCACGCCAGCGTTAGCTCCGCGCTTCGTTTCCAGGTGAATCCCGCCGCCCGCCGCAGTGACTTCTCGCGCAACTCCCGCCTCAGCCCGTCGTCACTCAGCACCTGTGCCAGCGCTTCCGCCAGCCCGGCTATATCGTCCGGCGCGACCATCATCCCGGCGTCGCCGACTACCTCCGGCAATGACGTGGCGTTGCTCGTGACCACCGGCGCGCCGCATGCCATTGCCTCCAGCGCCGGCAGGCCGAAGCCCTCATACAGCGATGGATAGGCGAAGGCTGCGCATGCGTTGTACCACAGCGGTAACTGCTCCTGCTCGATCTGCCCGATGAAACGCACCTTGTCCTTCAGTCCAAGCGCCGCGATACGCTCAAAGATGGCCTGGTATTTCCAACCCGGGCTGCCGCCCACTAGAAGAGTTGCATTCGGGATACGCGCCAACACACGGGCGAAGGCTTCCACCAGCACCGGCAGGTTCTTGCGCGGCTCCAGGCTGCCAAGGAAGAAAACACTGTGTGCGCCGATGCGGTTGGTTTGTTGAAACGCCACCACTTGCGCGCGGGGTAACGGTCGATAGCGCGTGTGTACACCGAGCGGAATGACGTCTACATGTTCGGGATTCACGCCCAGCAACGCGACGACATCGCGTTTTGTCCACTCGCTATCGGCGATCACGCGCGCGGCGCGCCGGCACGACCAGCGCGTGAATAGCCTTAGATAGGTACGGTTGAATAGTTTATGTGTGTGCGGTCGTGTGATGAAACTCAGATCGTGCACCGTGATGACGGTGGGGCAGGGCGCCCGCAGCGGCGCGACAAACGCCATGCCGTGGTACAGGTCGGCGCGCAACTCGCGCAGTATCCGCGGCGTCTCGAACTGCTCGACACGGATGCGACTAAGCGGTGTCTCGGTGCTGCGCGATGCCTGCTCGATTGCGATGGACGAATGAGCGTCGGCGAACGCAAGTTCACCACGCGCGGTCGGGCTGACTAAAGCGGTCACCGACATCCGGCGCGGTTGATCGGACAGCACGCCATCCATCGCCTCAATCAAAGCGCGGATGTACTGATGGATGCCGGCCTGCCGGTACCCCGGCGTCCCGCTGAGCAGGTATGCGCCTAGTCCTATGTTCATGAGCGCAGCGCCGCCACAATCTCTTTCAGGCTCGGCTTGGCGCCGCTCAATAGCATCTGGGCGCGGAACAGGCGGGCAACCAGGTTAACTACTGCGACACTCGTCAATGCAAGAATCACCGCGCCCGCCAACACCTGGAAGAAGGGCACGTCGGTCGCCGTCACCCGCATCACCATCACTACCGGCGATGTGAACGGTATCAGGCTGAGGATCACCGCCAGCGGGCCGTTAGGCTCCAGCACCAGCGCTGTGACCAGGTACATTGGAATCAGCAGCGGCAGGATCACGAAAAAGGTATACTGCGCCGCTTCACGCGTGCCCGGCATCATCGCGCCAAGTCCGGCCATCAGCGCGGCATACGTGAAGTACCCGAAGATGAAGTACACGATCGCGACAATGATGCTGCCTGCCGAGATACTGCCCAGCGAAGCAGCCGCCGGGATGGTGTTCAACGCGGACACCGACGAGATCAGCCATAACGCCATCTGGATAAAGCCCACCAACCCCAGCCCCATAACCTTGCCGGCCAGCATCTGTGTCGGCGTTACCGACGACATCAGCACTTCCATCACCCGTGATTCTTTCTCGGTGCTCACCGTGTGCATCAGATAGCTGGACGCCGTGACCATCACGATCATGAACATGATCCCGGCGAACATGGGTAGCAGGGGGAATGGCAGACCGCTGCCGCCTTTGGACTGAACCGGCGCCAGCGCCTGTTCGTTCTGAATGTTCACCGTCGTTTCGGTGCGCGCCAATTCGTCCTGGTTTCCACCCGCCAGATTCAGTTTCAGCACGCGGTCGAAGTTGCCAGTGGGCGAGTTGATCGGTGTAAACTCCGGCGAGACATACGTCACATCGCCGGTCGCGATGTAGTTTGCCGCCACCACAAAGTAACCGTTGATCTTGCCGGCATTCAAGTCTGCCAGCGCGGCTTGCTCGTCAGGATAACTGTGCAGTTTCGAATCCGCTGGTAGTGTCTTGATGATTCCGCTGTGATCGACATAGCCCTGTATGACCGTCTGGTTTTGCTTGTTCGATATCGTCGCCGCCGTCGCCGCCGCGCCGCCGAGCAGACTAATGCCCATGGTGATACCCATGATCAGCGGCACGCCGATCAGCCCGATCCAGAAACTCGGTTTGCTGACCATCGTCATGAATTCATGACGCATCACGATCAATGTCTTATTCATGGTTTAACCTGTATCCGCACAACCCCTGCGCTAAAACCGGATACTGGCAGCAATCTCGCTGATCTTCACCGCCTGGCCGAAGCGCAGCATGCCGATGCGGAAAATGCGCGCCGCCAGCCACATCGCCCCCACGACGCTCAATGCCAGCAGCGCGATCGCCGCGATGATCTGCCAGGCCGGGACGCTGGTCATGTTGTAGCGCAGCAGCAGCGTCAGCGGCGCGGTGAGCGGGAACAGGCTCAGGATCACGGCGATGATGCTGTTTGGGTCGAACACGATGAGCGCGAAGAAGAACATCGGCGTCATGCTGATCAGCGTCACCGGTGATGACCATGACTGCCCCTGCTTCACATCCAGCACAACCGAACCGATTGCGGCCATGAACGAACCGAGCAGCAGGTACTGCAGCACCGACAGAACCAGAGCCAGTATTAGAAAACCAGGGTCGATCGTCGCGGCTTGGAGGAATTCGACGCGCTCCCGGGCAATACCGAAAGCAGCCGCGCCCGCGAGAACCCAGACCCCTACCTGCGTCAGCCCGACGGCGGCCAGCCCCAGAATCTTGCCGCTCATCAGTTGCATCGGTGTAACCGACGTGATCATGATCTCTATCGTGCGGTTTTCCTTCTCATCCACCACGGCCTGCATCAGGTACGATGCGCCGCTGAACAGCGCGATGATAAAGAGGATGGCGACGCCGAGCGGCAACATGATGCTGAAAATATCGTTATCGCTGAATGTGCGCGAACCATCCGGCGTGCGCAGCGTGAAGTTGCTGCCATCCAGCAGTCGTTGCATGACTTGCGCATTGCTGCCGTCCAGCAGGGCGGTCCTGGCAAAGCGCTCAAAGGCGCGCTTCACGGTACGGTCGGGCTGATTCTGCCAGTAGACGAAATCTGACTTCCCGCTGGACGCGAAATCCGGCGCCAGCGCGTAATAGGCGATGATCTTCTGCTCCCGTAGCGCAGCGTCGGCCGCGGCTCGGTCCGGAAAACGCTCGAAGGTGTTGTCGGAGCCCGCCGGCGGCGGGACAGCCTGCACTAGCGCGTTGGATGGATCGATGTAGCCGATCACGCCTTTGTCGCTGTTGATCGCCGCGGATGCCGACAGGAATCCCACCACTACGGCTACGACGAGGATGATCAACGGCATCAGCAGCACCAGGATGAAGCTCTTGCGCGCCACCCGCCGCTTATATTCGTTCAGGGCGATCTGTAGTACCTTTCTCATATCAATGCTTACTGTCTATCCGCAACTGCCAGGCTGCCGCTGTTCATCTTTGGTTCTTGACCGCCGGTGTTTGATATTTGACCGCTGACGTTGGATTCTTCACTTCTCCGACACCACGCGAACGAATATATCGTCCAGCGTCGGGATGGCGAGTTCGAAGGCTTCCACAGTGATGTCCGGAGCGTCGGCCAGTTGGCGCAGGATGCTTTGCGGCGGCATGCCCTTTGGCAGGTGCAAGGTGTGCTCATTGCCCTTGCGGGATGTCTCCATCACATCAGGGAAGTCCGGTAAATCGCCGCGGACGGTAACTCGCACCGCATTGTCGGCATAACGGCGGCGAATCTCGTCTACGCCCCCATACAACACCGAATCACCCTTATTAATGAGCACGATGCGGTCACACATCTCCTCCACTTGGTGCATCTGATGGGTCGACATAATGACCGTCGTCCCGCGCTGGCGCTCCTTCATCAGCATGTCCTGGATCAACCGTGTATTGATCGGGTCCAACCCGCTGAATGGCTCGTCGATGATGACCACTTCCGGCTGGTGGATCAACGTGGTGATGACCTGTACCTTCTGCTGCATACCCTTGCTCAGGTCATTCACCTTCTTGGACTTGTGCGCGCTCAGGTCAAGCTGCTCGAAATAGGCCGTTGCGCGCTCGCGGGCTGTCCTGCGCGACAATCCTTTCAATTCGGCCAGGTACAGAACGCACTCCTCAACCTTCAGGTCCTTGTACAGGCCGCGCTCTTCGGGCAGATAGCCGATTTTCTCTTTCTTGGCGTCCGTAATGGGGCCGCCCAGCACGCTGATCTCGCCGCGATCGGGCTTGAATATATCCAGGATCATGCGGATGGTGGTGGTTTTGCCGGCGCCGTTGGGGCCCAGCAGCCCGAAAATCTCGCCGCGCTGGACCTCGAAAGAGACGTCGTGCACCGCTTGGGCCTGCCCGAAGGATTTCGCCAGGTGTGAGACGCTGATGGTCGCCTGAGTCGGTGATGTGTTCATATGCATAACAGAGTGTAACAAAAAGATGGACTGTCATATCGACTTTTGTGCACACCAACCTCATCCTTTTGCCTGACACTTCCTTGATATCCGTCAAACAACCAGCGGCCAGAGCGCCGACTTACATTCCCGGAATCTGCAAGATTCCGGGAATGTGTGTTACCTCGCATCCCCGGAACTTCGCAGATTCCGGGGATGTGTTCGTCAGGCTGGCTTTATGGTAACGCCATCACAGTCCAACCTGCCTTCCTCGATCACGAGACCGACCGCCCCGGACAGCAACGGATGATCGCTATCGGTCACCTCAAACAACCGCTTGCCGTCGATGGCGGCGACAATCCGGTCGCCCTGTGTGGTCAGGCTGAATTCGTACTGTCCATCCATTTGCCATGTAAAGTCCGCTTCCGCAAGAATGTGGCGTTCATTCTTTGCGCCTGGAAGCTGTGCGAACACCTTAACCAGGCGCGCTTTCTGGTTGTCGCACAACAGCAGGGCATAATAGCGCCGCAACCCCTGTACGCAGGCCGCCAGGCCGGCGGACTTTGCCATGTGAGGGACCACAGCGGCCTGCGCCGTGTAACCGGCCCATTCGCGCACGCCCTGTATCAGCAACCCGGTTCCGGCGTCCTGGCAGACGCGCACGACCCAACCCCAATTGAATCCCAGGTCGTCGCACGCCTTTACCCAGGCGCGCTGCCACAACGTGCCATTGTGCTTAGGGCGCGTGAGCACCGTGTTGGGCACACCGTCCCAATTGAGCGTATCCAGGTAGAGCGTCCCGGCGCCGTGTTCGGCGCGCACGTCCAGCCCAACCTCCGCAATGGGCGAGCCGCCGTCGATGCCTGTGAGTGTCCACTCTAAGGTTTTATTCTGTTTGGCCGGCACGACCGTCGCTGCGCTGCTGAAGACCTCCAGTTCGTCGTTGTGGCCATACGCGCGTACGAACAGGCTGACCTGGGCATCGGCATCGCTGGATACGGTCGCCGTAATGGTCTGGCCTGGGTACAGTGTCGGCGAGGCGATGAGATCGTATCCCTGCATCTTCATGGCATCGTGCGGGATGAAGGTGGCGGTGGTTACACGCGTCTCAGTCGTGAAGGGGATAGCCAGGCTGCGCGCGCCGGATGCGCTGTGGCCTGCCTCGTTCTTCACCCGCACGTTAGGCGTATGGCTGTGGAAGCCGTGCACCGCGCCCGGCAGCTCGAAGTCGAAATGCGCCACAGCAGTTGGCCGGGTTTCACCCGCCAGGGCACGGCCGATCTGCGCGATCCGGCGCGCCTCACGGGCGGCGTCTGTGATGCAGCGCCCGCCATCGGCGGTGGGCAGGTACATGCGGTCGGCCACCGGCCCGCGCCAGTCCACCGGCCCGCCGTCGATACCGGCCAGCCCTGTTTTGATGCCCATCAGGCAGCCGATATTGCCGGAGTTGCAGTCGGTATCCCACCCGGCGGTATTGCCGATCGTCAGGGCGCGCTGGAAGGCCCGCCCCGGGTTGATGCCGGGCGCGTCTTCGCAATAGACCAGCGCCAGTATGATGACGGCGTGGTTGGGGATCATGTGGCAGTTACCGCCGTATTTGTCGTAGCCGTATTTGTCTTCGATGCGCCGGCGCGTCTTGTGCCAGTCGTGGTCGATGGCGCGCCATGCGCGTATATCGTGAATCAACTGCGCGATGAGCGAATCAGGTGGCACAAACGAAACGCCCGTATCGAGCAGCGCGTTGATGTCGGATTCCACGAAGGCCTGCGCCTCCATGGCGGCCAGCACCTGCGCGCCATAGATCGCCTCGCCGTCGTGGCTGACGCTGGCAGCCTTGCGCGCCAGTTCAGCCGCCAGCGCCGGGTTGCCGGGCGCAACCAGCGCCCAGCCGTCGATGAAAATCTGCGCGCCGATCTGTTCGGCCACGACTTTACCGTTCAGGGCAATCGAGCCGCTGTGCGGCGCCGTATAACCCTGCTTCAACCGCATATACGCCGTATGCTCGGTGGAGTTGCCCATGCCCCCCCACCACAGGATCGTCTGTCGTTCGATGAGGTAATTGAGCCAGGTCTGTCCGATCTGCGCCGCCGTAATGCCGGCATCGTTGCCGTAATCGGGCAGCGCGCGCAGAAAGGTGAACGTGCCGCTGATGTCGTCGTCGGTGACGACCAGGGGCGGGTGGTGGGCGATGCGGTCGTTGACGTAGTAGTCCACTTCGCCCAGTTCGCGCATGATGCGGTCGTATGTCCAGCCCTCGAAAGGCCGCCCCAGATAAACCCCGATGATCTTGCCCAGTACACCCGCGTAGACGCGCTCTTCGTAATCGGAAGGGATGCTGCTCATAAGTGTTCCTCAATTCGGATTGCACATCCATTATTAAGCATAAGTGGATTCCTGGGTATCCGCTTTCAATCCGGCGCTTGCGCGTACAATCCAGAGGCAATGATCGAATATCTCAAACACAGGGGTGCATTAGCATGAAGTTGATTTCATTTGAATCGAATGGCGCCATCCGGACTGGCGCCATGCTGCGTGACGATGCGTATGTGGATGTCAGCGCCGCAGGCGACGTGCTCAAACTGATTTCCGATCCTGCCGCCTACGCGCAAGCTGAGCAGATTGCTGTAACAGGACAGGCGCAATCACTGGACGGTGTGACGCTGCGCGCGCCGCTTACGCCGCGCAATCTGATCTGCATCGGATTGAACTATATGGATCACTGCCGCGAAACCGGGTCGCCGGCGCCGGCGCGTCCGGTGATCTTTGCGAAGTTCAGCAATGCGCTGGCCAATCCCGGCGACACGATCACATGGCATGCCGATGTGACGGCGACGGTCGATTACGAAGCGGAACTGGGTGTGGTGATCGGCAAACCTTGTTATCGCGTGTCGAAAGAAGAGGCGCTGAGCTATGTGGGTGGGTACACCTGCGTTAACGATGTCAGCGCGCGCGATATCCAGAACAGCGACAGCGGCAAGCAGTGGACGTTGGGGAAGACGCCCGACGGGTTCTGCCCGATCGGTCCGGTGCTGGTTGCCGCTAAGGACATCGCCGATCCCCAGGCGCTGGCAATCCGCTGCATCCTGAACGGGCAGGTGGTGCAGAACTCCAACACAAGCGAGATGATCTTCAACGTGGCGCACCTGATCTCGCACATCAGCCGCTTCATGACGCTGCAACCGGGCGATCTGATCAGCACCGGCACGCCGTTCGGTGTGGGCATGAGCCGCAAACCCCAACTGTGGATGAAGGACGGCGACGAGGTGGTCGTCGAGATCGAGAAGATCGGCTCGCTGCACAATCACATTCGCGTGTTGTGAATCCCGGCTGCTCTCTAAGCCGGGACGCGAGAGGTCAGAAGACAGAAGACAGAGGGCAGAAATCAGAAGTCAGAAGACAGAGGTCGAGGTCAGAAGACAGAGGTCGAGGTCAGAAGACAGAGGTCGAGGTCAGAAGACAGAGGTCGAGGTCAGAAGACAGAGGTCGGAGGCGAAAGGCATTAACCTTGAGCCATTAATCTCCAATCTCTAATCTCCAATTTGCAGTTTCTGCAGCCCAGGAGGGCTGTGTGACATGAAGATCACCAACGTCGAGACCTACCCCGTGTGGGGTGGTTTTCGCAATTTCCTGTTCGTAGTGGTAGACACGGATGAGGGCATCAGCGGCGTAGGAGAGGCGGGTATCACCGGGCGCGAACTGGCGGTCGCCGGCGCTATCGAGCATTTCAAGCCGTTGCTGATCGGCCAGGACCCGGCGCGCATCGAGCACATCTGGCAGATGCTCTATCGCGGCGGTTTCTTCCCCGCCCAGCGTATTCTGACCTCAGCCATCTCCGCGATCGATATCGCCCTGTGGGATATCAAGGGCAAGGCTCTCGGTGTGCCGATCTACGAACTGCTGGGCGGGCGCGTGCGCGATAAGGTCGTGTGCTACCCCCACAACGGCGGCGGCGACATCCCCTCGCTGGTCGAGTCGTGCCTGAAAAGCAGGGAAGAGGGCTGGAAGTTCGTGCGCTGGGGCCTGCCGGAGGAGGGTGGCATCCTCGAACCGCGCCGGGCGGTACAGACGGCCATCAAGCAGTTCCAGACGGTGCGCGAGGCCGTGGGCGACGACATCGAGATTACCTTCGATGTACACACGCGCCTAGATCTGCCCGACGCGGTGTGGCTGTGCCAGGAGGTTGAGCCATTCCACCCCTACTTCATCGAAGACCCGCTGCGTTCCGAGAATCCCGACTCGTTCAAGACACTGCGACCGCGCACGCGCGTACCGCTGGCAGCCGGCGAACAATTCAGCAGCAAGTGGGAGTTTCGCCAGTTGATCGAGGAGGAGTGGATCGATTACGCCCGCATCGACCTGTGCATCGCAGGCGGTTTCAGTGAGGCGAAAAAGATCGCCGGCTGGTGCGAGACCCACTACATCAAGCTTGCCGTGCACAACCCGCTGGGGCCGGTGTCCAGCGCGGCCTGCCTGCAACTCAACCTGGCCTGCAACAACTTTGGCGTGCAGGAACAACCGCGCAAACCCGGCACTTTGTTGACCGACGTCGTGCCGGTGCAACCCGAATGGCAGGATGGCTACCTGCTTCCGCCGACGCGCCCGGGCCTCGGCATCGAGTTCGACCGCGCGGCTGCCAGGAAGCATCCCTTCCAGATGGCCGAGTTGCCACACCTGCGCCGGCTGGATGGGTCGGTGACGAACTGGTGACGGCGTTGCAGGGGCAACCCTTGCGGTTGCCCTGGTCGCGGGATGGGTGGTCACATGGTTGACGGGTCCAATAAGATGGGCAGGTCCAATAAGATGGGCAGGCGCAAGGCCTGCCCCTACCGCTGATACTCGTCTCTGATCGCGTCGCCGCCGTGGTCCAAAGGGCTGGCACAGCGCAGATCCTCGGGAATCAGCGCTGGTCACTCCGTTGGATATTTCAGGTCTGCCAGATAGTGTTTGATATGATCCGGTACAGGCAATCCCGATTTCCCATCCAGATTATCGCGATCCATGTCCCAGCGTGCAGGATTATCGACAATGTATTGCCGGATGGCGCCTAGTTCACGTTCGTTGCGCACCACATGCTCGTAATAGTTGCGCTGCCAGAAACTGGCCTGACGATTCACATCGTGCGCCTTGATCCAATCCAGGTAAACAGCGAATACCAGCGATTTGAATGCCCCGATCACGTCTCCCAACCGGGGTTTTGGGTTGACCTTCGTCGCCGCCGGCACCATCCAATCATGTAGGGGCAGGGCTTGCCCCTGCCCGATTTGCCCCTGCCCGATTTGTCCCCGCCCGGTTTGCCCCTGCCCGTCAATCTGTGCCTGCAACCACACGACCAAGTGCACGTGATTGGGCATGATGACGAATTCATCCAACACAATCGTCGGAAAACGCGCCGGCAGCGCATCCCACACATCGAGGATGATGTCGGCGATGGGCGGATCGTGCAACAGACACGCGCGGCCTTGCGTGCAAAGCGTCACGAAATACGCACCAGCCTGTGCGTAATCGTAGGTCGGCATCCTGATGGATCGGCGATGATATCGATTCAAGTTCACGGTTAATTGTATGGTGTATGGTTAATTTGCGACAACGATCCGTAGGGGCAGGCCTTGCGCCTGCCCATTGCGCCTGCCCATTGCGCCTGCCCATTGCGCCTGCCCATTGCGCCTGCCCATTGCGCCTGCCCATTGCGCCTGCCCATTGCGCCTGCCCATTGCGCCTGCCCATTGCGCCTGCCCATTGCGCCTGC
>JAMCQN010000020.1 GCA_023382055.1 Chloroflexota bacterium | reverse complement strand
GTCGTGGATAGTTGCAACCGGCCTTGGCCGGTTTCGCGCGGCGTGTCAGACGCCGAATTCATTCGGTGGATGACCGTGAATGAATTCACGGCTGACACGCGAAACGCGCTAAAGCGCGTTAAT
Organism: Chloroflexota bacterium; assembly: GCA_023382055.1. GTDB lineage: Bacteria > Chloroflexota > Anaerolineae > J036 > Brachytrichaceae > CAIXPS01. Next base: position 19,554 of record JAMCQN010000020.1, on the reverse strand, counting down.
GGATGGGGCGGTCGCGGATAGTCCCAACCGGCCTTGGCCGGTTTCGCGCGGCGTGTCAGACGCCGAATTCATTCGGTGGATGACTTTGCGATCTTCGCGTGCTTTGCGGTTCAATCCCTCTTCCCTCGTTATAATCGGCGCAATGACTGACGACAGCGCTCTCATCGTTCATCGCAAGCGAGATTTTCTTGCCGACTTTCTGCATCGTTACTGGTTCGCGCCACCGGTGGCCCTGTGGCGTTCCATCGAGGCGCGGGCGCTCACCGCCGTCGACTTCCCCGCTCCGCTGCTCGATTTCGGCTGCGGCGACGGCCTGTTCACCGAAGCTGTGTTCGGCAAGCAGCCCGGCATCTATGGCTGCGACATCGCGCGCGGCGAGTTGCCCGGCGCGCGCGACAGCGGGGTGTACTGGCGCGGCGTGCAGTTCGGCGACGGCCATGCCTTGCCATATTTGAGCGGCGCGTTCGGCAGTGTGTACTCCAACTCGGTGGTGGAACACATCCCCGATCCGCACAATGTGCTGCCCGAACTGGGGCGCGTGCTGCGGCCGGGCGGGTTGCTGGTTCTGACCGTGCCGAGCGACCGTTTCCATGAACTGCTCGATGGCGTGCAGCGCGCCCCGACGAAGGAAGCAGCGCAGGCTTATGCCACGGACGTAGACAAACTGTTCGCGCACTTCCACTATCACAGCGCCGATGAGTGGCGCGTCCTGTTGCAGGCGACCGGAATGCAACTGGTGCAGGCGACGTACTATGTCTCGCCTGCTGCTGTGGCAGCCTGGGATCGCATGAATCGCGATTACGGCATCGGTGGGCGCTCGCTCTTCAATATCGCCGCATCGCCACGCTTGAAATGGCTGGGTTACCAGTCGATTATGGCCCGCCAGGTTCCGGCGCGCCTGCTGCCAAAACTGCGCCCGCTCTACGATGAGCAGAATCCCAACGCAGGCGGCGGCCTGCTGGTGGTGGGGCGGAAGACGTGAAGAGAGATTAGAGATTGGAGATTGGAGATTAGTCACGCATTAATCGTCAAACGTCGTACATCAAATACCATGCGCCAACTACCTGCTCGTAAATCTGGTCTCCAATAGCCAATCTCCAATCTCTAATCTCATGGTCATCACCGATCTCCCCGACCTGATCGCAGCGCTGCCGGAACAGCGGCGCGCGCGCTTCGAACGCATCTTCAATGTCGACCTCGCGCGCGGCGAGTGCCGCATTCCCCCGACCATGCGCGAATGGACGGTCGCGCGCTTCGGATCGATCGACGATGTTGAGCACCAGCGGATCGTGCGCGTGACCAACACGGTCACCTGGGAAGGCGCCATCTTCAATCCGCTGCGCACGAGGCGGCCCATGCTGTCGCGCCCTGCCGTTGCAATGCCGGATGGCGAGGATGTGTTTGCCGATCCGCTTCGCAGCACCGCCGTGGATGTCTACGGGCGCGTGAGCGGCGAGTATTGCGTCACGACCAGCAACATCGCCCGTTGGGATAGCCAGTGCAGCGTGCTGGTGTTCAACGAGCCCGACCCATTTGCTTTTCGCCGCGAGCATCTGCGCGATTACTTCCGCACCGCCCTGCGTTGGGCGGACGCGGCGCATGCGGTTGACCCGCAGGCGGTTCACCTGGTGTGGATGTGGAACGGCGGGACGGCCGGCGGCGCGTCCATTCCGCACGCGCACGCGCAACTGGGTTTGGGGCGCCAGACGCCGTATGCCATGGTCGAGGGGCTGCGCCGGGCAGCGATGCAATACAGGGCAGCTACCGGGGCGAATTACTTCGACGACCTGTGCGCCGCTCACGACGACGTAGGTCTGGGATATCACCCCAATGGGCTGTGTGGCTTTGTGAATCTGGCTGCAGCGCGACCGCGCGATACCTGGATCATCAGCCCGGCCTTTGACGATGCGCTCGCGGATGCGCTGAACGATGCCCTGCGCGCCTTGATCGAGCGCGCCGGCGTGCGCGGCTTCGATGTCGGCGTGATCATGCCGCCGTTGTTTCAGCATAACCAGACTCCCTCCGAGAAACCGGGAGTCTTCAACGATCAAAACTGGGACGGCTTCCCGGTCATCGCGCGCATTGTGGACCGCGGACGCCCGGATGCGCTGTCGTCCGATGTAGGCGCGATGGACCTCTTTGGACAGCGCGTCATCGCAGACGATCCCTATATCACGCGCGCCGCCCTCGGCGGTTAACCGCCGTCATTTTCAGTGCAACCATTACAATACGCCTATGACAATGCCTACAGTTATCGCCGTCGATCTCGGTGGCACGAATATTCGCGCCGCATTGTGCGACCCGCAGGGCCAGGTGCTCAAGCGCATCAAACAATCCACTCTGGCACAGGAAGGGCCGCAGGCCGTCATCGCGCGCATCATCGATTCCGTGCGCGCCGTTCTGCCGGGACCTCATGAGGGCGCTGTCATCGCCGCGGCGGTAGCCTCGCCCGGCCCGCTCGACCCCTACAAGGGCGTCGTCAACTACGCGCCGAATCTGCCGGGCTGGCTCGACGTGCCGTTGCGCGATATTCTGCAGCGCGAACTGGGCTTTCCGGTTGAAATCGGCAATGACGCCAACCTCGCCGCGCTGGGCGAACAGCGCTACGGAGCCGCGCGCGGCGTGGCGGATATGGCTTACGTTACGCTCAGCACCGGCATCGGCGGGGGCGTGATCCTGAACAACCGCATGGTGCTGGGCGCGCGCGGCCTGGCGGTGGAAGTGGGACACACCGTGATGGATGTCAATGCTGATTGGACGCACGCCGGCGTGCCGGGCAGTTTCGAAGGTCTGGCCTCCGGCCCCGCCATCGGCAAACTCGCGCAACGCCGCCTGCGCGAGGGTGCAGCATCGCGCATGCTGGATCTGGCGCATGGCGACATCGCTGCAGTGTCGGCTAAGGAAGTGGCCGAAGCGGCGCGCGAAGGCGACGCGCTGGCGCTGGAGATCGTCAAGCAGGTGGCCCGCATCATCGGCCTTGGCTTTGTCAACATATTTCACCTGTACGACCCGCTGATGATCGTCGTCGGCGGCAGCGTTTCGCTGATGGGCGACATGCTGTTCGACCCGGTTCGCCGCACGGTGCAGCAGTACGCCATGCCGCCCTATCGCGGCCGGCCAATCGTCCGCGCCGCGCTGGGCGACGACTGCGGCCTGCTGGGTGCGGCTGCCCTGGCATTTGATACCGCTAATGCTTCACATTGATGAGTTTTGGTTAAGGATCAAACATGAAAAAATATCCCGTTTCCATTCAGTTGTATTCCGTCCGCGAGCAGGCCAAGCATGATTTCGTCGGCGTGTTGAAGAAGATCGCCGCGATGGGTTACGTCGGCGTCGAACCGGCCGGTCTGTACGGCATGGACCCTATAGCCGTTCGCAAAGTGCTCGACGACCTGGGGCTGAAGGTCAGCTCAAATCACGGCCAGTTGCCCGCGCCGGAAAACGTCAATGAGATCGTCGACCTGGCCGGCGTGCTGGGTTATACCAAACACATCTCCGGCTTCGGGCCCGACCAGTTCGCCACCGAGGCGGGCGCGCTCAAGGCCGCCGAACAGTTCCAGCGCGCGGCTGAGTTGCTCAAGCCGCACGGCATCCGCTATGGTTTCCACAACCACTGGTGGGAATTCGACAAGAAGTTCAACGGCAAACCGCCGTACGAGCTGCTGCTGGCCAACGCCCCCGATGCGTTCTCCGAACTCGACACCTACTGGTGCGCCGTCGGCGGGGATGACCCGGTGCGTATCGTCAAGACCTACGGCAAGCGCCTGCCCGTGCTGCACATCAAGGACGGCTCGCTGGATCGCAACGACAACATGACGGCGGTCGGCGACGGCAGGATGGACTGGCAGGCCGTCATCGGCGCAGCCGACGAGAACACGCTGGAATGGCTCATCGTCGAGTTGGATCGCTGCGCCACGGATATGCTGGAAGCCGTCGGCAAGAGCGCGAGTTATCTCGCTAAGGCCGGCTTCGGCGTCACGCGCTAAGCGGCCCATCCGGCGAGATTTGACTGCGCTCGCAGCCCCGGCCAAGGGGCGTAATCTCGGCATAGACGTCCTGGGATGGGGCTTTGAGCATGCTCAGGAACTTGCGCAGACATCTCATACAAGTCTGACTTCTGGCAGAAGTCAGCCTTGTACCTGCCCAACGGCGCCATGCTTGACGGATTCGAACGTTTGTTCTACAGTGGCGTTGTTCCATTTTACGACGTGTGAAGCTGCTTAATGGTGATCGGAGGTGAGTGATGCCTATCAAACGTGTTGGAACCGTGTGTGTGTTTGTGTCGGATCAGGATCGCGCCAAAGCCTTCTACACCGGTGTGCTGGGTATGGAACTGCGCAACGACAGTCCGCTGTATCCGGGCGCGCCAAACCGCTGGCTGGCCGTTGCGCCGCAGGGCGCTGCCACCGAGATCATCCTCTATCTCCCCGACGAGAACTGGGATCACTACCGCCAGACGGTGGGCAAGTCGCAGGCGCTCACGCTCGAAGTGACCGGCATGGCCGCGCTCGCCGCTGATCTGAAGGCGAAAGGGGTGACTTTCGTGCAGGAGCCCGACGTGCAGCCGTGGGGCGCGTCTGCCATTATCCGCGACTCCGAAGGCAACAGCCTGATCCTGCGCGAAGCGCCGGGCCAATAACTTATGGCGTGCGGATCGATGAAGTGTTTGTACGCAGCGTGGCAATCACCTGAACGAATACAGCAACCTTCCGAAACGGGTTATTCGTCGTTGTGCGGGGCTTTCCACCAGTTCGTATAGAACGATGCACATTACCGTTGTCACGCCGTAGAGTAGTAAAGCGCGCACTGTGCGCTCCTCAACTTTTCCCAGCAATATCCAGTAGGCCCATTGGCACGGTTCCGTCAGTTGGATCAGATAAAGACTATAGGAAAGTTTGCCCAGGTAGGTCATTAGGCGTGTACCCAACAGGCGCGTTATGGGGTTGCGGATAGGCGCATCCAGAGCCATCCCAAAAACAGTCAGACCGCAAAATGCCGCGACTGTGAAACTCAGCGCGCGTTGTGGATACGAACCAATCTCGCCGCCCGCTACGTAACAAAGCAAAATGCCCAGCCCCATGCCGACTAGTCCGACCCAGATGAATGGCATTGAGTAACGCAGCAATCGCGGCCACCGGTCACGGTTAAGATAGACCAGTCCAAATACCATGCCGATAAGCAGATCGGGCAGGCGGCCAAACGGGCTGTACTGAAGGAGATATGTCTCCTGGGCACCGAAAAGCGTATTGGGCAGGAATTGAGGTAGATTGCTGAGCGCGATCGTAAGACCGATGGTGATGATGCTGATCAGCGCGAAGCGTGCAAGTAGATGCGCAACAAACGACCGCTGGCGGGGCAAATCCGGTGAAAACCATTTCATCAACAGAGGCGCCAGCAGATAAAACATTTCTTCGATGGTCAGTGTCCAGGCTGTCGCCGTACCGGTCAGTAACATGCTGGGAAATAAAGCCTGGGTGAGTGTATATTGCACCATTGCCGACCATGTGTCCACGGGCGGACGTCCATTCGGCCGTCCCAGCGCGACCACCATGAACGTCAGTACCACGAAATAGAGCGGGTAAATGCGCGCAAACCGCTTGAAAAGATACATGCCGTAACTGATACTCCGCTCGCGCAAGTCGTCGTAATACCGCACTGTGATCAGGAAGCCCGATAATGCGAAGAAAATGGTTACGCCAAGATAACCCTCGCGCACAATGGCGCGTGGGATTATGGCCCACTGATCAGGTATGTTGAATAACCAATGGTAGAAGAACACCATCGCTGCGGCGATTGCACGCATGCCGGTTAAGGCGGGGATATGCGTTGATTTTGGTGAAGTCTCAACGCGCATCTATGATGTCTGCCTTATTCTGAGAGAGTTTTGCCGGCCTCAGTGCGTCCGGGTACAGGAAGATCAGCAGCGCGACGACGGCGAAACCCACCGAGCCAATCAACCCTACCGGGACAGGTCCCAGCAACGGACTCGGCTGTCCCTGGGTCATGAGAACGCTCAACGCGGCGATGCCGTTTACGGCGGCGTGACCGATCACCGCCGGCCATACGCTGCCGCTACGCAGTGTGGCCCATCCCAAAAGCGTGCCGACCGCCAGGGTGAACCACAACATTGCCAGCATGCCCAGCCACGGCCCGCCCGCATAGCCGACGCCGTAGTTGTGGCCCATCGCGATGAGCGGCCAATGCCACACACCCCAGATGATGCCCATGACGACCATCGCGGCGCGACCGCCCAGCGGCATCAGTTTGGGTTGCAGATAGGCGCGCCAGCCGAATTCCTCGCCGAACGTGAACAGCCCATTGACCAGCGGCGCGATCAGAATAGCCTGGATGGTCTGCGCAATGACGATCATCCACGGGTTGATCGACGCTGCTGCCGTTGCCGGCTGACCGGCGGCTTGCAGCGAGGTGGTCAGCAACTGGCGCGTGCGCTCCAGATTCGGATCGAAATACTCCGGGAACACCACATAGAAAATCGCGGCGCCCGCAATCGTCAGCAAAGCGGGGGAAACCCACAGGATCACCCAGTAGCGCCAACCTTGGCGGAATCTAGGCCGCAGGTAAACATCGCTCCACCCCTCGCGCGTCACCAGACGGGTTAACACGTGCGCCACTGCCGGTGCGCCCATCACGACCACGCTTTCCAGCGGCAGCGCCAGCGGATTGTTGCTCAGCCCGCCGGTCAGGAAGATGACCAGCGATCCCAGCCAGGCGAAGCCAAATGCGAAACCGAGAAAAATCAGGATGCGTTTAGTGTCGAGAGGATTTTTCATGGCATCCGTGTTTTACCACATAAATCGCCACTCAGTTTATGTCAGTAGGCAATCGATCTGCCATAATGGGTGGCGGAGGACTTTGAGATGGCAGATGACAGTCCACGCGCGATACCCGCGCAGCCCGATGAGCGAATCGACTTGTCTGCACGCGCATTGCAGTTTCACCGCGAGCATGATGTCTGTGACATGATCGGCCTCAATCTCACGCACCCGCGCATCGTCATTGAGAACGTCGACCTGGGCCGGCGCGACGAGACGACCTGCCGCGGCGATTTTCCCAAGTTCAAAGCGTGGGGTCTCGGCCTGGTTATGTGCAAAGGCGGCCCGGTTTATTACGATGACAACTACCGCGTGTTATGGCTGTCGCAGATCAAACAGCCCGGCGGGCGCGAGCGCGATGCGATGTTCCTCTCGCTGGCGATCAAGAACCCCACCCAGTTGCTGCTGGCGGTGCTGGATCGCTTTTTGTCCGCCGTAGAAGCCAACGCCGACCAGGTGACGCTGGTGCGCGGGCGCGGCGACATCGACGCCGCACGCGAACAGGGTAAGGTTGCCCTGCTGATGGGGTGCAACCGCAGCGACTGGTTCGCCGACAGCCCGGGCGTGCTGCACATGCTGGCGCGGCTGGGGCTGCGCACCATCACCATCGCGCAGAGCGGGCGCGAACTGGGTTACGATGCCTACGACGAAATCCGCTCCGGCGGGCGTATGACGGCATTGGGCGCGCGCATGATCACTGAGATGAACCGCGCCGGCATCCTCATCGACATCTCGCACCTCAATGACCACTGTGCGCTGGACGTGATCGAGACATCCGAACAGCCTGTCGTGGCTTCGCATTCGACGCCGCGTGCGATCGGCGGCGCGCTGCGCGATATCCCGGACAGCGTGATGGTCGCGCTGGCGCGCAAAGGCGGCCTGCTGGGGATCATCCCGCCGATATCGCGCCCGCCCGGCCCGCTGCCCAGCGAGGCCGGTCCCCTGGTGAGTGTGCCACGCCGGGAGATCGAGGCGACGCTGCGGCTGATCCATACTGCCGTCGATGTGATGGGTATCGAGCATGTCGGCATAGGCACGCACTTCAACAGCGCCTGCCTGCCGTGGGTCACCGAGGCGCTGCTGGGGGATGGATTTTCCAGCGAGGATGCCGCCGCAATCATCGGCGGCAACTATCTGCGCGTGCTGCGCCAAGTGCTGCCGGCGTAACGCGTGTGTGGATCAGGACGATAATTTACCAGGTTGGCACAGAGGACGCAGCGTTATGGCCACTGCGCGCGCTGAGCAAAGGGGAATGACATGACGATCATCAATCAACAGACGGAAGAAAAACTCCGCCAGGGTTTCCGATACGTTAATCGCTTTATGCTGCTGATGTGGCGGCTGGGGCTGGGCCAGTTTATCAACGCCTGGCCGGAAGGCAGCGGGCGCATCATGGTACTGACGCATACCGGACGCAAGAGCGGTATGAAACGGCAGACGCCTGTGAATTACGCCATCGTGGATGGCGAGTTGTACTGCACCGCCGGCTTCGGCAAAGGTTCGGACTGGTATCGCAACATCGTAGCAGACCCTGATGTGGAGGTGTGGCTGCCGGAGGGATGGTGGGCCGGCCGCGCGGAGGAAGCGACCGACGCCAAGAGCCGCCTGCCGCTGCTGCGCGAAGTGCTGATCGCCAGCGGGTTCGCCGCGCGCGCCGCCGGCATCGACCCGCTCGCTATGAGCGACGAGGCGCTGAGCGAAGCCACACGGGCATATCGCTTGTTGCATATCCGGCGCACCGCCGAGCGCACCGGTCCCGGCGGCCCCGGCGACCTGGCTTGGGTGTGGCCGCTGGCGACTTTTATCCTGCTGCCGATGGCGCTGTTCCGCCCGCGCCGGCGCCGCCGCCGGTTTTAGGGAGCGTATTACAACTCCGAGTTCTCAAGCCGAACCTTGTTCGGCAGAACTCGGAGTTGTCTACAATTCGCGCCTTTTTCGCCGCTATAATCGCTGCATGCCACACCAACCTATCCAGCGTGTCGCCGTCATCGGCGCAGGACAAATGGGCCCCGGCATCGCCCAGACCAGCGCGATGGCCGGTTACGCAACCACACTGATTGCCCGCTCGGAGGCTGGCCTGCAAAAGGCCCAGCAGAAAATCCGCGCCAACCTGGAGGCGATGAGCCGCTACGACCTGGTGCGCGCCGATGAGATCGATGGGATTATGGCGCGCATCCGCTTCCGAAGCGATGGTCTGGCTGGCGCCGCGGATGCCGACCTGGTGATCGAGGCCGCCGTCGAGGACCTGACGCTGAAGCAGCAGTTGTTCGCGCAACTCGAAGGCGTCTGCCGCAACGATGCCATCCTCGCCAGCACCACCAGCGGGTTGCGCGCCGCGGATATCGGCGCGCTGACGCAGCATCCGGAGCGCGTGATTGTGGCGCACTACTGGAATCCCCCGCACCTGCTGCCGCTGGTGGAAGTCGCACCCAGCGCGCAGACCTCGCCCGACGTGACCGAGGCGATCACGGCCTTTCTGCGGTCGACCAGCCACACGCCGGCGCTGGTGCGCAAAGACGCGCTGGGTTTTATCGGCAACCGCCTGCAGCATGCCCTGTGGCGCGAGGCGCTGGCGATTGTAGAGCAGGGCATCGCCACGCCGGAGGATGTGGATGAAGCGCTGAAGACCAGCTTTGGGGCGCGAACGCCGGTGCTGGGGATCTTCGAGCACATGGATCTGGTCGGGCTGGACCTTGTGAACTACATGCATGGTTATCTGCTGGCCGACCTGGATGCGCAGACCGGACCGAATGCCGAGTTGAAAAAGCGGGTTGAACGCGGCGACCTGGGCATGAAGACCGGGCGCGGTTTTTATGACTGGTCGAAGAAGAGCGCCGCCGACGTGGTGCGCGCCCGCGACACCGAACTCCTGGAGCGCGCCCGGAAGCGCAAGCGCGGGAAGGGAGAGATTGGAGATTAGAGATTGGAGATTGGAGATTGGAGATTGGAGATTGGAGATTGGAGATTGGAGATTGGAGATTAGAGATTGGAGATTGGAGATTAGAGATTGGACGTCGAGGTTTCAGCCGGTTAAGTAAACCCGCTAAAGCGTCCGCGTCCGATTGCATCCGGGTTTCAGCCGGTTAAGTAAAACCGCTGAAGCGTCCACGTCCGGTTGCATCCGGGTTTCAGCCGGGGAAGACAAACCCGCAAAAGCGCGCTTCATACTGGATGTAGAGGCTTCAGCCGGTTAAGTAAAACCGCTAAAGAGTCCACGTCCAGTTGCATCTACGTCATCTCTACCCGATCAATCTTTAATCTCCAATCTCCAATCTCCAATCTCTAATCTCCAATCTCTGTCGTTATAACTCCGGCGTCTGATACAGCACTCGCCCTTTCACGCGAATCTCAACCGGCACGAGGTATTGCCGCAGCTTGTCGATGTGTGGCGACATGCCCAGGCCGGGGCGCTCCGGCACGCGCAGTTGCCCTGCAGCATCCACGCTCAATGACTCATGTGTGAAATCGCGCGCCAGCGCGCTGGCTTCCACCGGGTACTCGCAGATTACGGCGTCCTCGATCCCCGCAAAGGGCTGCAGCGATGCGCTCAGCGCGAGCGGTGTGGTGAACGTGTGGTTGACGAATGTGACGCCTCTGGCGCGGGCATATCGGGCCACCTCGGTGGCGCTGGTGATGCCGCCGACGCGCCCGGTGTCGATCTGCACGAAACTGATGCCGGCATGGTCGATCATGTTGCGCGCCATGCCCGCATCGTGCGCGCCTTCGCCGCCGGCCAGCCTGACGCGGAAGTCTGTGCGGGCGTTCGCTGTCGCAGCCAATACTGCGTAGGCGTGCAGCGCGCCCGAAACGAATGGCTCCTCCAGCCAGCCAACCTTGCACTCAGCCAGGACGGGCAGGCGCTCCGCTGCGATTGACACGTCTTCACCCCACACCGTGCCGGCATCGACCAGCAGTGCTACATCGCTCCCGAGGCCTGCGCGAGCGGCGCGCACCTGCGCTTCATCATCATTCACGCTGCCCAGCCCGAACGGCCCCCAGCCGAACTTGGCTGCGCGATATCCGGCGCTCCTGATACGACGGGCTTTATCCAGTGTTTCCTGCACCGTGTCGCCGAACAGGACGGAGGCATAGGCAGTCTTGGGATAGGCGCGTTTATAGCCCAGCAACCGGTAGACCGGCTCCTGCAACCGCTTGCCGAGTAAGTCCCACAGGGCCACATCGATCCCGGAGAGCGTATGATCAGCCTGCAGCAAATCGAGGCTGTTGCGGCGCACCAGTTGGTTGATGCGCGCGATGTCGGCGCGATCATCCAGCGGCTGACCGAGCACCGATGCCGCCACCGGTTTGCAGGCGCTGTGCGACATCGGGCAGACGAACGCCGCGATGGATGGCAGCGGCGCAGCCTCGCACTCGCCCCAGCCCTCGTAACCGCCGGCGCGCACGCGCACAAGCAAGGCATCCTGGCTGCCGTCGCCGATGTCCTGCACTTCGGGGATGGACAGGTAGAAGAAATCCACCGATTCGATTTTCATTGGGCGCCTCGATGACGACGCACACCTCCGAGTTCTAGCAGAACTCGGAGGTGTTCCTACAGGAAACGCGGCGCGACACGCTCGGCGAACAACCGCAGGCCGCTGTCGTCGGGCGCATCGACGAACCACAACAGGAAGTGCGAGATGCCCTCGCTGACGTAGGCCTGCACGCGCTGAGCGACCTGTTCGGGCGTACCGGCGATCCACGTCTCAGCCATCGCAGGCGGAAGTTCGTCGGTCGCTCCTGACAGGTAGGTTTGCAGCGCCGCGTCGGGCTGCTCGTGGTATGGCGCCAGCGACAGGAGCGCCTGCAACTTGCGGCGCAACGCGGTGTGATCGGGCGCAACCAATACCTGCATCTCCAGGCTCAGTTCCAGCGAGGTGAAATCTCTCCCGGCTAGCTGGCAGGTTGCGCGCAACGCGCCCAGCCGATTGCGCAGTTCGGCGATGCTGACCGGCGTGGTATTCCACCCCTGCGCGTAACGCGCGGTCGCAGCGAGAATATCCGGATGTGCTTCGCCGATCCAGACTGGCGGGTGCGGCTTCTGCACGGGCGCTGGTTCGCATACCGCCTCATGCAGTGCATAGAACCTGCCCTGGCGCGTCACCGTCTGGCCTGACCACATCGCCATCGTCAGCTCGATTCCTTCGCACATCTCGGCGATGCGTTCCTCGCGCGTGTTATCGTCGTGCAATCCGTAGGCCAGGTATTCGAGCGGTCGATTGCCGTAATCGACGAAGTGGATCATGCGCCCGGCGCTGATTTGATCGAGCGTGGCGACCATCTTGGCGGTCAGCGCTGGATGGCGCAGCGCGTTGTTGTAGTGAATGATGCCCAGCCTGGCGCGTTGCGTCATGCCGGCCAGCGCGGCCAGCGTAGTCCAGCCCTCCATGATGGCCTGGTCTTTGCCCAGCATCAAGTGGTCGGCGGCCCACAGCGAGTCATAGCCCAGCCCCTCCGCCTTCCGCCCCATCTCCATCGCAGCGGCGGGATCGACGGCGGCGAATCCCGGCGTGCGGAACATGCCCACACCGGGGTTGGCGAAAATCGGCAGACAGAAACCAAATTTGATATTGTTCATAGTGATTCTGAACTAACCGCCAAGGACGCAAAGATCGCAAAGAGAAGACAGAGATCAGAAATCAGAAGTCCGAGGTCAGGTACCATATGCCATATACAAACGCTGAGACACGGTTTGTTTCGTATTCACTTTGGCACCTCTGCACCTCTTCTCCGTTTCTCCTTTTCCCTTTGCGGACTTTGCGCCCTTGGCGGTAAATCCGAAGCGGTTAATCCTCATACCGCGAAGTGGATGGGTTCGCCTTTCAGCACGCGCACCACGTTGTTCCAGATCTCCAGCGAGTCGCGGATGTGCGTCCAGTGTCCCTGCCACGAGCTGTGCGGCGTCAGCGTGACGTGATAGCTCAAGTCCTCGTGCAGTTCGTGCAGCGGATCGTCCACCGGCAGCGGTTCCTCGTAAAACACATCCAGGCCGGCGCCGATGCGCCGCTCGCGCAGCGCCTGCACCAGCGCGGACTGGTCAACCAGCTTCCCGCGCGCGGTGTTGACGAACAACGCGTTGGGTTTCATCCAGCCGATCTCGCGCTCGCCGACGATCTTATGCGTGCGGTTGTTGATCGGCAGGTGCATGCTGATGACGTCCGCCGTGCGCCACAGCGTCTCCCACTCCGCGTACTTCACTTCGTACTGCTGTTCCAGTTGCTCGAACCGGACGCCGTCCCAGTAGATCACCGGCATGCCGAAGGCGCGCGCGATGCGGGCGACCGGGCGCGCGATCTCGCCGAACCCCACCAGCCCAAGCGTCTGGTCGCGCACGAGCTTGTTGCCGGGCACGATGCCCCAGTGGTTGCGGAAATACTCGCGCGACTGCATATACGCGCGCTGCTGAGGCATCACGCGCAGCCGGTTGAGGATCAACGCCCAGGTGTGTTCCGCCACGGCCAGGTAGTTCACCAGCGGCGTGGCCGCCGCCGGTATACCAAGCTGGCGCACGGCGTCCATGGGGATGCCGCGGTAATCCAGACCGAGATGTTGCACCAGCCGCAGCTTCTTGCCGCGCAGCAGCACTTCCGGCGGGACAATCACCTTGTGAATCACCAGGAAATCCGCGTCCTCGATGTGCGCGCAGAGTTCATCGAGGTCTTTCACGCGGTGCAGCGCCACGTCGTAATCGGCGAAGATGTCCTGGAAACTGGGCGCATGCGCCCGCGCATCGGGGTCTTCTTCGAGCAGGGATTTCTGCCCATCCGGCCCCCATTCCTCCCAACGCCGCACGCCCCACATCACATTCCCGACCGAGTCCCATACAACGATATTCAACTTGTCCATGATCTATTCAATTTCGTCTTGATAGCCCGAGACAGCGCCGCTGATCAGTTCTTCGACATGGATGATGCGGCCCAGGCGTTCGGATTCCAGCAGGCCGTACATGACCGCCAGGTCGCGCAGACCACCTTCGCCGGAGACTTCCGGCTGGCGGTCCTCCAGAATGGCGGACACGAAATCGTCATGTTCGATCGCCAGCAGACCGGCGTCAATGTCCGTCCAGGGCAACTCATACGAAGCCAGCCTCTCGCCGCCGAACAGGGCGGCCGTCGTCGGCTCCAGCTTGAAATCGGGCGCCAGCGCCAGCAGCTCATCCGCCGGCACGGTCGTATCCTGACCGCCGCGGCGCTGCGCCAATTGCAGCGGTCTCCCTGTGCGGTCGCCCGGAATACTCAGCGATCCGCCGGCGCCGTAGATCACGCGGCTGAAGTGCCCTGCGCCGCGCCCGGCCATATTCAACAGCCACGAACCGATGGCGCCGCTCTTGAAGCGCAGCGTGCCGGCCGTCAGATCCTCGGCGTCGGCGGGATGCATCGTTCCATCGCTGCCGCGGCGCTGCTTGTCGACCACTGCGCCCATGCCAACCACGCTCTCGACCGGCCCCATGAAGTACTCCAGCATGTCGGTGTAGTGCACGCCCATGTCGATGCTGATGCCGCAGGAACGCCGCAGATGCCGCCACGGCGTGATGATGACGCTCTCGCCCGAACCCGACGACGATTGCACCGCCAGGTATGGCTGCCCGATGACGCCTGCGTCCAACAACGCGCGCGCCAGCCGGTTGATCGGGTCGCGCCGATAATTCTCGGCCACGGCCAGTTTGCAATTGTTGGCGTCGGCAGCGTCCACCAGCCGCCAGCCTTGCTTCACCGTCAGTCCGATGGGCTTCTCAACAATCACGTGCACGTTCTCCTGCATGGCGGTGATGCCCAGGTCGGCGTGCGTATTCGGCGCGGTGGTGATTAAGATGGCGTCCAACTGGCGCAACCCGCGCTTCATCGCCTCGAAGGAGTCGAACACCTGCGGTCGCTGTCCCAGCAATTCCTCCGCCAGCGCAACGCCCTTCTGGGCGTTGGCGGGCAGGATGTCGCAGATGCCGGCCAGCTCATAACGCAAACGCCCCACCTGGCGCAGGCGTCCCAGCCCGCGGATATGGCGCTGGCCCATCACGCCCGTGCCGAAAATGCCGAGTGTCAGTGTCATTGGTTTGTTTCCTTATCAGCGCGCCGTGCGGCGCGTGTTTATAACTGGTACCCGATGCTGCGCAGATAGTCGGCGTTGATCTGCGCGCTGCGGAACGGCGAGACTTCGCTGCGGCTCTGCTCGACCACGACCCAGTGCTTGAACTGCTGCTGCTCCAACTCGCGCAGGATGGCCGGGAAGTCGATGCCGATCTTGCCGCGCCCCATCTCGGTAAACGAGCCGTCGGCCCAGTCCTTCAAGTGAATATAGCCGGTGCGCGCGCGGTACTTGCGCAGGTGCGACACGGGGTCTTCGCCGACCAGCGCGATGTGCGAAGCGTCCAGGCACAGCGTGAGCTTCTCGGTCTCGTTCATCAGCGCGTCGATCTCGGCCTCGGTCTCCACGGTGCAGCCGGTGTGCGGATGATAGGCGACCGTCACGCCCAACGGCGCACCGTGCACCGCCAGCTCCTCGCACAGCGCCGCCAGTTGTTTGATCTCGTCCGCGCCGGGCGGGCGCGTGCGCAGCCGGCCGCCGCCCACCAGCCCGTATGCCTCAGCGCCGATCTCAGCCGCGTACTCGATGCGGCGCATGTGAATCGTGCGTTGCTGATCGTTGGATGGAATTGCGATGGAGCCAAAGAGGGTGGCCGGTATCAGGCCATTCAGGGCGCCCTTCAGATGCGCCGGCGTGCCGAGCCAGTCCAGCGAGTGCCCGAACAACTCGGCCGCTTTCCAACCGGCCCGGCGAATCTCGGCGAAAGCCGCCGCCAGGTCGCATGTCTCACCCCAGTTGATCGTGTCGTATGCGAAACGCAACACAGAACGCCTCCTTAGCGCAGAAAATCGGCTGCCGCAAACGGATGGGTAAAAGCCGGCAGCCTGCTGGCTACGAGTATAACGACTTTCCGCGTTCGCGAGACAGTCCTACACCCTCCGCAGGCGCCTGGCGCTGATGACGCCGGTGTTCAGCCCGATCAGATTGAGACCGCCGAAGAAGCGCGCATGTTCTATCTTCATGCTGTAACCCTTGTGAAGGCTCACAGCCTCGTTTTTTCGCAATGAAAGGCCGCCGCAGCAACACGCGGTAAAATGCCCTCAAATTGGCAGTTAGACCGCAGATGCGGTCGAAGACATCGTTAGGCAGAACCAGGAAGGGCCTATGATTGCTCTGATTGCTGGACCAACAAAACCGCCCCGCTCCGTACAAGGATTGGGGTTGCCTTATCTTGCGGGGGTCTTAGAAGAAGCGGGTTTCAAGGTAAAAATCTTCGACCTTTACACCCCCTCACCGGATACCGATGACCCGGTAGTGCTAGACCAGCGGCTGGCTGATGCCATCGCCCAGGAACAGCCAGCCATCGTCGGGGTAACCATCCACACCCCAGCTTATGCCGCGCGCGTGCGGTTGGCCAAGTTACTTCGGGAACGGCTACCCCGGGCGTTGCTGGTTGCCGGCGGCCATCATCCCAGTGTCGAACCGGCGCACCTTCTTCAGAACTCCGAGTTTGATGTGTGCGTGATTGGCGAAGGCGAAGATACGCTGCTGGAAATCGCGCAACACGTCGCAAACGGCGCAGGGGCGGGCCTCCGTGCCCGCCCTCCGGGCGACTGGCTGCGGAACGTTCGCGGCGTAGTCTACGAGCAGGGCGGCGAAATTGTTCACAACCCACCCCGCCTGCCGGTCTCCGATTTGGACTCATTGCCTTTCCCTGCCCACCATCTACTGGGTCTGAAGAATTATGCTCCTCACCCCAACCTCGGCGTCAAGAGCCAGGGAATTCTCACCTACCGCGGCTGTCCGATGCGCTGTGTCTTCTGCCTCAACCCGCAAGGCCGGCGGGTGCGCAGGCGAAGCCCGTCGAAGGTTGTAGATGAGATGGCGCGCGTGGTCAAAGAATTCGAGGTGCGCGGGTTCAATTTCTACGATAACCTCTTCGGGCTGAATCGGAAGCACGCGCTGGCCGTGTGTGAGGAGATCATTCGGCGCCGGCTGGATGTGGTTTGGGAGTGTTGGACTGCAGGGGATTTGGTGGACGCGGCGTTGGCGAGGAAGATGAAGGCGGCAGGATGCGTTCGAGTGGGCTTCGGCGCGGAGAGCGGAGACGATGAAGTGCTGGTTAAAGCGCGGCGGGGCTTCAACACGGCGCAGCATCAGGCGGGCATTCACGCGCTCCAAGCCGCTGGTATCAAGGTGGCCGCCTTCTTCATGATTGGCTTGCCCGGCGAATTGAAAGAGAGCGTCCGGCGGACGGTGGAGTTTGCGCAGCGCTGTGGGGGAGATGAAATTTGCCTGAGCCTGCATCGCCCTTATCCGGGCACGGCGATCTGGCGCAGCCCGGACGCGTTCGGCGTGCGAGTGGTCAAAGGGCCGAACTTCGAGGCTTACATTGAAACGGAACATTTGTCCCGCGCGGCGATGCTCGAGTGCGCGCAATGGGCAGACGAAGAGTTGAAGCGGTCTGGCGTGACGAAAAGCGAATTTCTGCGGTGCGACCGGTATGCGTGGGAATAGGGAGGAGCAACGTTGCAAGACAACTAACTCAGAGCCTATCGCTGTAACCCTTGCGAAGACCTTCGGCCTTCGCAAGCTGCAAGCGGCGCTTCTGGGTGAACGCAGCGGATGAGGCTGTAACCCTTGCGAAGACCTTCGGCCTTCGCAAGGGCGCTCCAGGAGAGAGCAAGAAGCCTAATTCATCGGCCACACCTGCGGGAAGTGCGCGCCCTGCAGTTTCTGGCCGTCGGCCACTTCGACGAACGGCTTCATGATGTGGTTGCCGCTGGCGACATAGACGGTATCCTGCGTCATGAAGTGCAGGGCGATGGCGCGGCGCGGCCGGCCGCTCGTGTTCGCATCGGAACCGTGCCATGTCAGCGCGTGATGGTAGTGCACCTCGCCTTTGCCGACCGGGCAGAGCTGCACCTTCAACTCATGGCCCTCGAAACTCGCCGGCATGGCCTTGAAGTTGGGCAGCGTGTGCAGGAAGTCGATGTTGTTGCCCCAGTGGTACGTGCCGGGAACCATGCTCATGCAGCCGTTTTCGGCGTCTGCGTCGTCGAGCGCCACCCACGCCGTCACCTGCGCGGTGAGCGGCCCGATGTTGGGCCAGTAGGGGGAATCCTGATGCCACATGTTGACGCCGCCCACGGCCTTGGGCTTGTATTGAATCTGGTCGTGCCACAGGCGCACTTCGGCGGCGTGGGTCAACTGGACAATCTCCTCCGCGATCTGGCGGTTGTGCACCAGCGCGTTGAACGCATCGCTGGCTTCCCAGATATTCACGATCTGCCAGACCGGGGCGTCGTCCTTGCCGCTGAGGTTGGCGATGCGCACCGGCTTGCGCGGCAGTTTGTTGTCGATGACCAGCGCCAGTTGCTCGCGCAATTCATCCACCTGGTTGTCGCTCAACACGCGCCCGCCCTTTACAAAACCATTCGCCTTGAAATAAGCCACTTGCGAATCCGTTAACATCCATTCCTCCACAACAACAAACAATAATCGTCTGATAGCGTTATAGTAATGGCAATTATCCGCCCGCGCTTGTCGAATTCGCGGATGGATTTGATTTTTTCACGGCAACGCAAATCATGGCGGCGCAGACACAAACCCAGGCCACCCAGGAACACTTCACCTCGTACCGCCCGCGCTGCTGGCGCGCGGATCAGCCGCTGGCCGTGCTGCATCAGTGGTATGAGGAAGGGCAGGACACGGGCGCGTGGCGGCACGTCGATTTTTACGCGCTGTACGTCATCCGGGGCGGGCGCGGCATCCACGTCATCAACGAGCACCCGTATCCAGTCCGGCGCGGCGACGTGTACGTGACGCCGCCCGGCTCCACGCACAGTTATCGCGACTACCGCCAGTTGGAGGCTGAGGTGTTCTGTTTCCAGGCGCCGCTGTTCAGCGACGCCGAGTTGGACGCGCTGGGCAGCCTGCCCGGGTTCCGCGATATTTTCATCCGCGGCGCGGACGGCCAGACGGGCGGGGTGCATGACGTCCGCATGCATCTATCCGCCCCGCAGTATCACGATGTGGAACACATGGTCGATGACATTCTGGCCGAGGCGCGTTGCGCCGAGGATGTCTCCGTCATCGTAGTGCGCGGATTGCTGTTCCGACTGCTGGTTTACCTGGCGCGCGCCCACGCACAACCTCCGGATACACCGACTGGCACTCCCCCAGCCGGCGGGCCAATCGTGGCCGAAATTTTCAGTATCTGCGAGTCGCGTTTTACCGAAGGGCTGACGGTGCCGCAACTGGCCGCCCTGGTGTTTCTGTCGCCCAGCCATTTCTCCGAAATCTTCGTGCGGGAAGTCGGTGTGCCGCCGGCCACCTACCTGCGCCGGCTGCGCCTGGAACGCGCGCAAAACCTGCTGCGCACGACGGCGCTGTCGATCACCGATATCGCGCAGCGTTCCGGCTTCGGCGATTCCGCCCAGTTGTCGCGCGCCTTCACGGCCACGCTCGGCATCACGCCGCGCGACTACCGGCGCCGTTTTAAGGTTTAGCGCGGATTTCATGATATTTCGGTTTTCCCAATGCTAGCCCAAAGTAGAAATGTCACCTTTTCTCCAAAGTAGAAATGTCCCCTTCCGCAGGTATGCTAGGGTTAGTTGAGAACTGTACAGGATATCCACGGCGCCAAGGATGGTTGGGAGCTGGCTTATTGGGCAGGGATGCAACCTGGACAGCTTGGTTA
>JAMCQN010000156.1:4835-19768 GCA_023382055.1 Chloroflexota bacterium | reverse complement strand
CATAGACTCCCGGAATTTCGGAAATTAGGCCGGGTGCGCCCCCAGCGTGCCGACGGCGTACTTGAGCGCGTTGACCACCGCGCCGGTATCGCCGAAGAAGGGGCCGTAGGTTTCGAAGTCCACCGCAGCCTTGAAGCCGCGCGCATTGGCGATGTCGAGCAGTTTGAGGAAGTTGGACTGCGTCTGGTTGTTGGCGCCGCCGTCGGGGCCGTACCACGACGCCACGAAACCGTCGATGCCGGCTCCGCGCGCCTGATCCACCTGGCGCGTAATAGCGTTGGGGTCGGTGGAGTTGTAGGGCTGCGCGGCCACGTCCGAAGTCTTGCCCCCGCTCCACAGGTCGCTGGAGTACCAGGTGTAGTAAAAGGCCAGCACGGTGCGGCCGGCCTGCCCTTCCGCCCGGCGCGGCGGCTGGGCGACACCCGCGGCGCCGCCGAGCGCGAGCAGAACGGCGACGAGTAACACAAATGGCGATCGATGACGCACGGCATGATTGTAGCGTCAGTCATGGAGGGTTGAGTTGGCAACGGCTACACCAGCCTGGTCACGGGTTGGCCCTCGCGCCGGTGTTGGCTGGGTTTAGAATGTGCATATCGAGTTGGCAAAACGCCAATGCAGAGGCGATGAACACGGCGTCGTCGGCGCATACGCCCGTCGCGACAGCCTCTTCGCCGACGTAGGTGTGGCACGCGCCGTGAATCAGCCCGGCCTGGTGCGCGCGCGCCAGTTACTCCTCCGTGCGCCGGATGACCAGCATGGTGCGATACAGCGCCAGCAGTCGCTCTTTCGTCAACAGCGTCCCGGTTGTCTGGGTCATATGTCGAGTTCCTCGCTGTGCATTCTGCTGTCTTACCGCATAAACGCGCGTAGCGTGGCGCGGTAAGGGCGATGCATTGCCATACAACCGTGGCAGGCAGAAATGCGAAGGCAATGCATCGCCCTTACCAAATCGAAGCCGATAGCGTATGAGTCAGGTATTAGTCAAATCAGCGTATACGACCAACTCAGCGGCTGGCCGTCACGGTAGGGCATCACCCCGTGGAACTGGCGCGGCTCAGCCCCGAAGACCAGCGGCAGGAAGTAGCGGTCGCCCGGCCACAGGTTCAGCGACAGGTCGAGCACGCGCTGCAGCGGCACCCATTCTAGCGCCCCCTCGTGATTCGCCGCCGAGGGCGTGCCCTGCCAGCCGGTAATCAGGAAGATAAACGCCAGCCAGTCCTCGCCGTTCTTGCCGAAGCCCGGCCAACTGATCGTGCCACGCAGTTGCAGATCGACCGCCTCGATGCCCGCTTCCTCCAGCAACTCGCGGCGCATCCCGCTGACCACGTCCTCGTTGCGCTCCAGCTTGCCGCCCAGCCCACTGTGCTTGCCGTAGTGCAGGTCGTCGGGGCGGGCGTTACGGTGGATCATCAACACCTCAGAACGGTCTCTGGACAGCGCGTAACCAAGTGTCGCGATGATCGGCGTGTAGGGCATCACGGACGATTATAAAATAGAGTTGGACATGAGCAGGAAACACAAAACCAAGGCCGGCGCGTTACTCAAACCTGTGAGGTCCTCACAGGCCGCAGGTGCCGAACTGCGCGCCGAGCCGCTGCCCTATCGCGTGTGGGGCGCGCAGGGAATCGACCCTGCGGCGCTGGATCAGATGAACAACTCGATGCGCCTGCCGGTCGCGGTGACCGGCGCGCTGATGCCCGATGCGCACGTGGGGTATGGGCTGCCCATCGGCGGCGTGCTGGCGACCGAGGGCGCGGTGATCCCCTATGCCGTCGGCGTGGACATCGCCTGCCGCATGCGCCTGTCGGTGTTCGAGGTATCGCCCATCGTGCTGGCGCAGCAGAAAGAGCGCTTCGAGAAGGCGCTCATGAACAACACGCGCTTCGGGGCGGGTGTGGAATGGAAAAGCCCGCAGGAGGACGAGGTGCTGGACGACGCGAACTGGCAGACCACGCCCCTGCTGCGCAGCCTGCACGACAAGGCCATCCGCCAACTCGGCACGTCGGGCAGCGGCAACCACTTCGCCGACCTAGGCGAGTTCAGCCTGGAGCAGGACGACGCTCAACTCGGCCTGCCGGCCGGCAAGTATCTGGCGCTGCTGACGCACAGCGGCAGCCGCGGTGTGGGGTTCAAGATCGCCGACGCGTACAGCGGGATCGCGCGCGCCATGCATCCCGAACTGGATAAGGGCATGGCGCACCTGGGCTGGTTGAACATCGATAGCGAGGCGGGGCAGGAATACTGGCTGTCCATGGAACTGGCAGGCCGCTTCGCCGCCGCCAACCACCGCGTCATCCACTGGCGCATCGCCAAGGCGCTGGGGTTGAAAGCCGCCGCCGTGGTGGAAAACCATCACAACTTCGCGTGGCGCGAGCGCCTGGCCGACGGCCGCGAGGTGATCGTGCA
This sequence comes from Chloroflexota bacterium, assembly GCA_023382055.1. Lineage (GTDB taxonomy): Bacteria > Chloroflexota > Anaerolineae > J036 > Brachytrichaceae > CAIXPS01. The sequence continues at coordinate 17,362 of JAMCQN010000156.1, read as the reverse complement.
TCGCAAGGGCGCGACGCCGGCCGCGCTCGGCGTGCTGGGGGTCATCCCCGGTTCGATGGGCGACCCCGGCTACGTGGTGCGCGGCCTGGGCAACCCGCAGGGGCTGAACAGCGCCGCCCACGGCGCGGGCCGCCAGATGAGCCGCACCAGGGCGCTGGAATCCATAACGAAGACGATGCGCGACGCCTATCTGCGCGAGAAGGGCGTCACGCTGCTGGGCGGCGGGCTGGACGAGTCGCCGCAAGCCTATAAGCCCATCAACGAGGTGATCGCTGCGCAGTCGGACCTGGTGGAAATCGTGGGGCGATTCAGGCCAAGAATCGTTATGATGACCGACGACCCGCGCGATATCTGACTGTCATATCCCAGTCGTCGTGTGATGAGAGTGTTCTCATCGCTTCACTTTATGCCGCTTATCCTATAATCGAAGCACGTATGCAGGAAGCGCTGGCGCAAGCCGCAGGGACACACACGCCGTTTCTCAAAAGACATTATCACAACGTCGTTACGCTGTCGTTGTTAATGGCCGACGTATTCAGCATCGCCCTGGCCTTCGCCATTGGCTTTGAACTGCGCATCCTGATCCCGCTGCCCGAACGCGCCGCCGACAACCTGGACTTCGGCGAACTGCTGCCGCTGCTGGTGATGCAGGTCATCTTCGTCGTGGTGGCCTTCTTCTTCGGGCGCATGTATCATCGCCAGCGCACCCGCTACAGCTCCACCGAATTGGCCGCCATCTTCTCGGGCGTGTCCATTGGCACGCTGATGAATATCGCCGTCACCTCGCTGACGTTCAAAAGCAGTTCGGGCGCGTTTGATTATTCGCGCGGCGTGATGATCTACGCCTGGCTGCTGAGCATCATCTTCGTCGTGTTCATCCGCGGCGCGCAGGGGCAGTTGCAGCGCTGGATGCAGAGCAGGGGCTACGGGCGCACGCGCGTCGTGGTCGTGGGCGCCGGCGAGACCGCCTCCGCGCTGATGCAGCGCATCCTGCAGACCCCGCGCCTGGGCTACGATCTGGTGGGGCTGGTGAACACCAACGGCGACGGGCTGCCGCAGGGAGTTCGCCTGCTGGGGGACCTGGAGCGGCTGTCCGACGTCATCGGGCGCGAAGCCGTAGACGAAGTGATCGTGGCGACGCCGGAGGCCAAGGACACCGACCTGATCAGAATCATCTCCAAATGCGACCGCAGCACCATCAGCATCAAGGTCTACCCCGACCTGTTCCAGATCATGGCAGGGCAGATGAGCATCAGCGAGTTGGGCGGGCTGCCCCTGCTGAACGTGCGCGACATCGCCCTGCGCGGCTGGAAGCTGGTGTTGAAACGCGGCATCGACCTGTTCGGCAGCGTCGTCGGGCTGGTGTTCCTGTCGCCGCTGATGATGTTCGTCGCGCTGCTGATCAAGCTCGACTCGCCCGGCCCGGTCTTTCTGGTGCAGGAGCGCATGGGCCTGGACGGCAAGCGCTTCAACGTGTTCAAGTTCCGCTCTATGCGCGCGGATGCCGAGCGGGACGGCCCCGGCTGGACGGTGAAGGGCGACCCGCGCGTCACGCGCCTCGGGCGGATCATGCGCAAGACCAACATCGACGAACTGCCCCAGTTCATCAACGTGTTGATCGGCGAGATGAGCCTGGTGGGACCGCGCCCGGAACGCCCGGTTTATGTCGAGGAATTCCGCAAGCGCATCCCGCGCTACATGGAACGCCACCGCGAGAAAGCGGGCATGACGGGTTGGGCGCAGGTGAACGGCCTGCGCGGCGACAGCTCCATCGAGGATCGCACCAAGTATGACCTGTGGTATATCGAGAACTGGTCGGCCTGGCTCGACATCAAGATCATCCTGCAGACGGTCTGGCTGACGATCGTGCGGCAGGGCGAAAACGCCTATTGATCAACCTGTGGTTCGAAACCACAGTGTAGATTCTCTCTTGGATGTCAAATCGGCTTGACATCCAAGAGAGAATCTACTGGCGGTGACGAACGGCGTGAATGTGGCCTGCCAATCCCCAATCCCCAATCTCCAATCGCCAATCTCTAATCTCTCTTCCCCCCATACACGCCGCGATACTGTTCCGGCAACATTTCCGCAATGGTGCGCATGAGGTGTTCGGTGTTCTCATCCAGGCTCAGCGCCGGGTCCATTATCATCGGCGCGCCGATGCGCAGGTACACGTCGCTGCGGCGCAACCGCCGGATGTTGCGGCCGATTTGTTCGACCCCCCACAGCGCCACCGGGATCACCGGCGCGCCGGCCTTGAGCGCCAGATAGACCACGCCGGAGCGGCCCTGCTGCAGCCCGCCGGTTCGGCTGCGCGTGCCTTCGGGCGACATGCCCATCGCGCCGCCGTGTTTGAGCGCATCGACGCAGGCGCGCAATGCGGCGCGATCCACCTCGCCGCGCTTGACCCAGATCGCGCCCATCGCGTTGAACAGCCACAGGATCGGCAGCACCTTGCGCCACTTATCGGCGGCCAGCACGGTCAGGTGCGCCGGGGGCGGCCAGATGGCGAAGATCAGAGGCGGATCCCAACTGGTCAGGTGGTTGGTCGCGAGGATAAACGGGGCGGGCTGGGCGGTGTACGATGCGCCCTCCAAGTGCACCCGGGCGACGGTGTGGATGAGAATGCGCGCGATCAGCCTGGCGAGCGTATAGAACAACATGGGTCGGTGCGCCTAGTATACCGATATTGCGGGCGTTTTATCCTGCACGACAGCGCCACCGGCTGAAGCGGGTTAAGCCGCTCCAAACGCGCTTCGAGCGCGTCTCGTTTGTGCCAGCCTGCGGTTCTTAACCGCGCGAGCTCCCGCCGCGCTCCTGAGCGAGTCTGAGCGAAGCATCCTTCGACTACGGGCGGCCATATTGTGCTTGTGTTCCTCACGGACACACTGGCCGCCCTTCGCTCAGGATTCCTGTCAGCGCAGATTAATAATCGAAGCATCCAGAGCGGAACGGCGCGCGCTGATTCATGACTCGGTTATCCGTCACTGCACGCCGTGCAGTCGATGGATGCGTCATAACTGTGACGTGGCTTCCAACGCGCTCCGACGTGCCGGGCCTAAAACTCGCCGCGCCAGACGACTTCAGCGGTGCTACACTGATATTGTATTCAAGGGGTATGACTATGTCAGACATGGAACTCTCTCCCACTGCGCGAGAGGCATTGCTGGAGGTGGCTTATCGGGCGATCTCCGACTTTGTAACGTATCGCCACGTCAGCGCTGCGCATCCGGATGACCCGCAACTGCTGCAGCGCGCCGGCGCATTCGTTACGCTGATGCGCCAGGGCGAACTGCGCGGTTGCATCGGGCATACCCAGGCCGATATGCCGCTCTGGCAGGTAGTGCAGCAAATGGCGATTTCGGCGGCTGAGAACGACCCGCGCTTTTATCCGATGACGCCGGACGAACTGGACGACCTGGAAATCGAAATCTCAGTCCTGTCGCCCCTGCAGCACATCAGCAGCATCGATGAAATCGAGGTGGGCAAACACGGCCTGATGATCACCAAAGGCTTTCACCGCGGGCTGCTGCTGCCGCAGGTGCCGACCGAGTATGGTTGGGACCGCGACACCTTCCTGGAGGCGCTCTGCGAGAAGGCCGGTCTGCCGCCAGGGAGCTGGCGCCACGGCGCCACGCTGGAGACATTCACGGCGCTGGTGTTCGGCAAGCACTTCGGCAGCCGGGCGCACGCGCATCATGCGAAGGCAATGATTTAAGGGGCGGCAGTATGTGACACCTCCGAGTTCTCGCAGAACTCGGAGGTGTCAGCATCGGTGGTTTACATGTGCGCGATACACCTCACAGGTCTCCAAGACCTGTGAGGTGTTATGGTAACACTTTCAGCAGCGCAAACGACTTCCGCCTCACGGGGATATCACACGATGCCGCCTCCAAGGTCGAGAGGCGAGAACAAGCGACTAATTCAGCGTCTGAAGGCAAAAGCCGCATCGCAGCGGTGTCGGTGTGTCACAACTCCGAGTTCTCGACAAGAACTCGGAGTTGTAGGTTATTCCCACAGTGTGCAGTTTATGGAAATCTGTGTACCATTGCGCCTATACCCAGACTCAGCCGTCAAAGAGGGATCATTTCAGTATGGCCATTCGTATTCTGCTCGCGAAGTGGCGTATTCGTGCCCACCGTTTGTCTTTGCTCCCGCCGTTTCCACCCTCGTTCATGTTCGGCGTGGCAACAGCCGATCACCAGTGCGAAGCTTATGACCCGGACGTCGAGGATATCCGCGATGTGTGGGAGCGCGAGCATAACCAGACGTTGCGGGGCTGCGCGACGGATTTTCAACATCGCTACAAAGAGGATGTCGTGCTGGCGCAGGAGATGGGCTGCCATGCATTCCGCATTTCCATCGCCTGGTCGCGCGTCGAGCCGGCGCCGGGCTTATTTTCAAAGGCGGAGTTTGAGTATTACCGCCGCCTGATCGCCACAATCCGCAAGGCCGGCATGGAGCCGATTGTCACGCTGCATCACTACACGTGGCCGCTGCACGTACAGCAGCGCGGCGGGATGACCAGCCCGGATTTCCCGGCTATCTACGCCCGTTATGTGCAGGAAGTGGTCAACCGGCTGGGGGCCGACGTGCGCTACTGGATCCCCTTCAACGAGCCGAACCAATTGGTCTACGGCTACATCAAGCCGTGGTGGGTACACGATTACTACATGCCGCCGGGGCTGTCGGATAGCGCCACCATCGAAGATCAGATCGAGGCCGTCGGTACAGTCATCCGCAACCTGTTCCTTGCGCATACCCGCGCGCGCCAGATCATCAAACAGGCCAACCCGCAGGCGCAGGTCGGCTGCAATCCGCTTCTGCTGGGCTTGCCGATCTGGTTGCAGCGGCTGGTGAACTGGAATGCGACGCGCGTGCGCAGCGTGGATCACATTGAGGCGCATGTGCGGCGCATTGTGTCGCTGGGTGCGAGCCGCGAGTCGCCCGGCAACTTCATCCAGCGCTTCCTCGATACGATCAGCAAGACCTATACTATCCTGTCGACCATGATCGCGAGCGACTGGTGGCACCTGGGCATGGCCGGTAAATTGCCCGAGATGCTATGCCCGCCGGAGTGCGTAGGCCAGCAGGATATTGTGGGGTTTGACTACTACTGGGGCATCCACTCGCTGCAGTTGCACCGCGTCGAGGCGCTGCTCGAATCGGGACTGGGGCGGTTTGACCGCGCGCCGGTGTGGCCTGCCGCGTTGTATGGTTATCTCAAATACCTGGCCCGGCTGTTTCCCACACTGCCTCTGATGGTGATCGAGAATGGCTGCGTCGACGAGGCCGATCACATCGATCGCGCCTCTTATCTGCGCAAGCACATCGAGCAGGTGCAATACGCGCTGCGCGACGGCGTCGATGTGACGGCTTACCTGTGCTGGTCGATCACCTCAAACCGCGAGTGGGGGCTGCCGTTCCACAAGTACAGCGATTTCGGGTTGTATCACATCGAACTGGACAACGATCCGGCGCTTGAACGCGTCCCGACGCCATCAAGCCTGGCGTACAAACTGATCATCGCCAACCGCGGAACGTAAGCGGGGTGCGATCAGTCCAGCATAAGAAACAACACCATGAACGACATACTCCCTGGCGATTATCTTGATTTGCTGAATGAGGTCAAACGCAGAGTCCGATCGGCGCAATACGAGGCGCTCAAGGCTGTCAACAATGAATTCATCGCACTGTACTGGGATATCGGGCGCTTGATCGTCGAGCGGCAGACAGCCATGGGTTGGGGCAAGTCGGTAGTTGAGAAACTGGCGCAGGACTTGCATATAGAATTCCCCGGCATACGAGGTTTTTCGGCTGCTAATCTTTGGCGTATCCGCGCCTTTTATGAAGCCTATAACGGCCATGAGAAACTCGCACTGCTGGTGCGAGAAATCAGCTGGTCACACAATCTAGTCATCATGCAGAAATGCAAAGGTGACATGGAACGTGAATTCTACATCCGCATGGTTCGTAAGTTTGGCTGGACCAGGAATTTACTGATTCATCAGATTGAGAACCGAACCTATGAGAAGACTCTGCTGAATCAGACCAACTTCGAAGCAACACTTCCCGAGGCAATCCGCAGCCAGGCTCGACTGGCTGTAAAAGATGAGTACACATTTGACTTCCTGGAACTGGCGGACGAGTATAGCGAACGGCAGCTTGAGCAGTCGCTACTGGCAAATGTTGAGGCGTTCCTGCGCGAAATGGGTGGAAGGTTTGCGCTTGTAGGCAGTCAGTATCGGCTGCAAGTTGCCGATGAAGAATATTTTATCGATGTGTTACTCTACCACCGCCGGTTGCGCTGCCTGGTAGCCGTTGAGTTAAAAATAGGCGATTTCATCCCAGAATACGTGGGAAAGATGCAGTTTTATCTGGCGGCACTGGATGATCTGGCGCGTGAGTCGGGTGAGAGTCCGTCTGTTGGCATCATCCTGTGCAAGTCAAAGGATAGAACCATCGTGGAGTACGCATTGCGCGAATCAAATAAACCCATTGGTGTGGCATCCTACCGTATCGTATCTGCCCTGCCGGCCGACCTTCGTGAGCAGTTGCCTTCTCCGGAACAAGTAGCCAGACTCCTGCGCGAGATCGGCGAGTGAGTGGATAACTATCCAGGAACACTCACACATTACGCTGAGTGACATGGCGTAAACTTAGCCTGCAATAAAACCATTGAACGAGAGCAAGATCAAATGAGTAACCCACCCGTCAAGCACAAACCGCGCGTCTTTTCCGGCGTGCAGCCGACCAACGCGCTGCACATAGGCAACTACCTCGGCGCCATCCGGCGCTGGGTGCAGGAGCAGGACCAGAAAGAGAACTTCTACTGCGTCGTCGACATGCACGCCATCACCATCCCGCAGGACCCTGAAACCCTGCGCCGCAAGACGCGTGAACTGGCCGCGCTGTACATCGCCTGCGGGCTGGATCCCCAGAAATGCGTGATCTTCGTGCAGAGCCACGTGCGCGAGCACGCCGAGTGCTGCTGGATTTTCAACTGCATCACGCCCATAGGCTGGCTGGAGCGCATGACCCAGTACAAGAGCAAGGCCGCGACGCAGGAGAGCGTGCTGACCGGGCTGCTTGACTACCCGGTGCTGATGGCCGCCGACATCCTGCTCTATGACGCCGACGAGGTGCCGGTCGGCGAAGACCAGAAGCAGCACGTGGAACTGACTCGCGACATCGCGCAGCGTTTCAACACATTATTCGGTGAGACCTTCGTCGTGCCGCAGCCGGTCATCCCGCAGAGCGGCGCGCGCATCCGCGGCTTCGACGACCCGAGCAAGAAGATGAGCAAGAGCGAGGCCGTGAATCGCGGCCACGCCGTGCTGCTCACGGATAGCCCGGACGAAATCCGCCGCACCATCAAGCGCGCCGTCACCGACCTGGGGCGCGAGATCGTGTTCAACGAAGCGCCGGAAAAGGCGGGCGTCAACAACCTGCTGGAAATCTACGAACTGCTGACCGCTCAGCGACGCCCGGAGATCGAGGCGCACTTCGCCGGCAAAGGCTACGGCGCGCTGAAGACCGAGGTGGCCGAGGTCGTCGTCGAAGGATTGCGCCCCATCCGCGAGCGCTTCGATGAGTTGATGTCGAACCCCGATGAACTGGATCGCATCCTGGACGATGGGGCCGAACGCGCGCGCGCCGTGGCGGCGCCGAAGATGAAGGAGATCAAGCGCAAGGTGGGTTTCATCGTGAGGTGAGGGATGAGCGACGCTGTTGCGGACAAGGAAACCTATCTCATCGACGTCATCCGCGAGATGCTGAAGCCGTGGCCGGACAACCGCACGGTCAACATCGTCGTGCACGGCCACAGCGTTCCGTCGGGCTATTTCACCACGCCGGTGGTGAACTCGCTGGAGGCTTATCCGCACCTGTTGTTCGTGGGGCTGAAGCAGCGCTTCACCTACGCCGTCATCAACGTTATTGTGACGGCGATCGGCGGCGAGAACTCCGAGCAGGGCGCGGCGCGCTTTGAGTCCGGTGTGCTGTGCCACAAGCCGGATGTGGTGACCATCGACTATGCCCTGAACGACCGCCAACTGGGCTTAGCCGCGGCCGAGCGCGCCTGGCGGGCGATGATCGAGGCGGCGCTGGCGAAGGGCATCAAGGTCATCCTGCTCACCCCGACGCATGACCGGCTGTCGCTGCGGCGCGGCGAGCCGATGTGGGCGGAGGAGTTGCCCAAGCACGCCGCGCAGGTGCGCCGGCTGGCCGCCGAGTATGGCATCGGGCTGGCCGACAGCGACGCGGCTTTCAACCACTACGTTGCCTCCGGCGGCGACGAACTCGACCTGCTCTCGCATATCAACCACCCCAACCGGCTGGGCCACGAACTGGTGGCGCGCGAACTCCTGCGCTGGTTCCCGGCACAGTAGCATAGCCATCCGCGAATCTGCACGAATAGACACGAATCTTCATTTACCCTTGCGAAGGCTCCCAGCCTTCGCAAGGGTTGCACGATTCGCGGATTCAGCATCCGATCTCGATCAATCCCGGACTCATCGGTGGTAGTGTCAGGCGCAGCCTCACGCCGTCCGCCGTCCAACTCGCCTGCGCGCCTTTGACTAGTAGCGGTTGCGCTGCGCCAAGCCGGTCATAAGGCACATCGAACTCGTAGGTCTGTTCGGCGTCGGTCAGATTGAATACGTTGATCACGCCGCCGGGCGTCCCCGGCAGTGTGTGCAGGTGGATGTTCTCGGCGATGCCGTGGAAGCGCCCGCGCACGAAATACGGCTTGAGCCGGTTGTAGGTGCGCATATGCGCCTGATACGCCGCGAAGCGCTTGTCGTGGTCGTAGGGCGGCAGCCCGCCGCCCGGTTCGATGGTCTTGTTGCTGTCCTTGCCGCCGATGCCCATGTGCCGCACGGTCGAAGCCGTCCACCAGAAGAACACGCACCGGTCGTTGTCCGCCGCCATCGTGATGTGCAGGTACAGCGGCACGTTGCAGCCCAGCGCGTAGTAATACAGCGCCAGCGCCCGGCCCGTCCGCAGGTCGTTCAGGCAGTCCCACATGTACTCGAAGCCCCAGTTCTCGTCATACGCGCCCGCCTCGCCAAAGCCCTGCTGAAAATAGGTCGGCACGTAGATGCAGGTCGACCACGGCCAGACCGGGTCGTGCGCCTCAATGGTCAGGTCATGACACTGGCGGCGCACCTCGCGGGTAAGCCCGTAGTAGGCCATCACGTGCTCCATCGGCGTGCCGGGAACGGCGTGGCCGTGCGCGGGGTCGGTACATGCGCCGCGCCAGTCCATCTCGTCGAACATCATGAAGCGCACGCCGTTCTTCGAGATGGCCAGGATGCGGCGCAGCTTCTCCTGCCAATACTCCGGGTTGGGCAGGCAGAGTTCCCAGCCATCCGCGCCGGGATAGTAGGTCAGTTCGGCCACGTCGCGGTCAGGGTGCTTGACCATGTAACGGTGCGGCCAGTGATCCTTATAGCAGCGCAGGATCGTGCGATAGGCCAGGTCGAGGCCGTAGTCCTGCTTGAGCGTTTTGATGAAGTCGGCCACCGGCCCCAGGCGCGCCTCGTCCCACAGCGTCGTGCCCTCGGCTACCTCCCAGCCCGGGTCGAGATAGAGCAGGTCGCAACCGACGTCGCGCGCTTTGGCCGCTTCTTTCAACAAGGCGTCGCGGGTGTAGAACTGCTTGAGCTTCTCCGGGTTGGAGTGATACCAGCCCACGTCATATAACTCATTCCAGTTGACGGGCGGGTTGTAGTCGGCGGGGAAGCCATGCCCGTGCGCGTCGATGGCGTCGCGGTAGATTTCATAGGCGCGCGACAGACCGCCGCGATACGGGATATACGTCGTCGTCCCGAAGGTGAACTCAGCGCCCGGCGCGAGGGCGCGCGCGGCAGAAGGCTCGCCGTATAACGAGAACCCCGCGCCGCCGAAGCGCAGCACGTTCTCGCCGTCGCGCCGTTCCGGCGCCGCCACCGACAACTCGATGGCCGCGTTGTTGTACTTGATGATGACCAGCCCCTGATCGCCGTCGCCCCATGCCCACGCCTCGGAGCGTAAAATGCCGTCCTCGCTGAGGGACGGTTCGGGGCGCGTCTTGTCCGAATATACGGCGTTGTGAAACTGGCCGCCAATGAGCGCCTGCGCCGTGTAATCGTGCACGCTGCCGTCGAGCTGTACGCGGAAGGGGATGACGCACAGCCGCCAATCAGGATGGGTGTCGAGTGCGGAGGTGAAGCCAATCTTCAGTTGAGTCGAGGTGAAGCCAATCTTCAGTTGAGTCAACTCAACTGACCAGCCGCAGATGTTGTATAGGGTAATCGTCTCCTCTATCCCTGTGCCCATTGGTCGGATAACCTGGTCTAACTGGACTCCCGCTGCATTGAAAAGCCCGGTGAATGTGGTGACATCACCGTCACGCTCGATCCTACGCTTGACCAGGGGCTCATCGGTAAACGCTAGGCCATTTACACTGCCAGTGATGGCGTACTGGTATGGACGATCGGCAAACGTCAACTGAAAAGACGCGTCGTCAAGCCGGCCAGTCTGGATGTCATAGTTGAGCATGGTTCACCTCTACCGGCGAGTATAGGCGTGAAGCGCCGTTTCACCACCCGCCTGTCTTCTGCGATACTTTACCCAAGGCATACTGACGCAGGAGCAGCAATCATGGCAGCATTAACCCAATCGCAAGAGCAGACGCTAGCCCGTTTCGCCAGCGGGTCGGACCGACTGAGGGCCGCATTGCGCGACGTGCCCGATAGCGCGTTCGATCTCTCGCTGGAACCCGGCGAGTGGAGCATCCGCCAGATCGTGCATCACCTGTCTGACGATGGGGTCACGTGGTGCATGGCGTTGAGAAAGGCGCTGGCGACGCCCGGCGTACCCATCCGTTTTGAGGGATTCCCCGGCAACGAAGCGTGGGCGAACGCGCTGGGTTACGACCGGCTGCCCATCCAGCCCGCGCTGGCGCTGATCGCCGCCCATGGCGAGGTGATAGCGCAACTCATGCGCCACTTCCCGGACAAGTGGGATGGCTACGTCACCGCCATCGATCCTGCCGGGGGCGCAGAACAGAAGGTGACGGCCGGCGACATGATCGGTTTCCTGGGCGAACATTTCGACGAGCATATCAAGGTGATCGAGGCGATCATGCAACGGCATAAGGTGCAACACCTGCAGGTCAATGAGCAGATCAGGAAACTCGGTGGCGCGAACGTGGATATCGACCTGGCGACGCCGCCGGAGCAGATCGCGTGGTTGCAAGCCAAGTGCCCCTGGAATGAAGCCGAACGGACGGACCAGCATCGTTGCGCGGTCAAGAACGTGTCCATCTGCCAGTACTTTCGCGGCGTTGAGCCGCTGGACACGCTGCTGTGCGGTTACCCGCCGTCTCTGTAGGGGCGATGCACCGCCCACACGTTCCCGGTCTGCATTACACCCTGCGGCGGTGCTTCGCCCCTACTGCCTGCCCTGTTCGACTTTCGACTGCTCACTTTGCCCCGATATCAAGTGCTCTATCTGGCCTGATATCCCTGCTCAATTTGGGGTGATAATGACAACGGCCTCAGTTTCACCGCGATGGCCGCGTATCCGGACCTCGACGACCAGCAGGTCTGGTCTCTCGTCGCTTACATCCGCTCATTGAAATAGGCAGCCCGCCGCCGGGAAGCAGGTGAAGCGCCGCTTACAACGGTCTCGTTCGCGGCCACTCCAGCTCGAATCCCTGCGCGACCAACAGGCGTTGAAAATCGCCCAGCAGGACGGCATCGGCGTGCACCCGGCGCGGCGTGACTTTGCGGCGCAGGCAGAATGCGGCCAGCGCGCCGGCCGCTTCGCCGATGTTCCATTCCACCGGATGCAGTCGATAGCACCCGTTGGTGATATGGGTGACGCCCAGGTTCTTGCAGGCCGGCAGCAGGTTCTCGACGCGCACCGGCAGCAGCGCGCCCAGCGGAATCTGAAACGGCAGGCTGGAGATGTCGATGTAGTTCACGCGCCCCGTGCTGGGGTGCAGGTCGATGCGATACGAGCCGATACCCACGCTATCGGCGAAGTGTTCTGCGTCCTTCCCGCCCCGTGCCTCTGTTCCCACGTGCTGCTCCAGCACCGTGAACACCGCCTTGATGCGACGCGACTCGCGGATGTAGGGGTACATCGCCAACCCGTCGTCGGTCCCGGTGATGTCGGGGCGCAGGTACAGGCCGGGATAGCCAACCCCCCCGTCGCCGCGCGGCGCTTCGGTCTGCAACCAGTACAGCAGGCTGAGCGACAACTGGCGCGACTCATCCAGGTAACGCCGCGCCTCATCGTCCGGTTTGTCGATGAGGTTGCCCTCCCAGTAATCGTTCATCGGCCAGTTCACCAGAGTGACCTCGTGCGGCAGCGCGTCAGGGCGCTCCGGGGAGTTTGCCCAGTAATCGCGGCAGATCAGCCGCCGATACAGCCACAGCGAGTCGTAAGGATTTGCGGATTCGTGCGGGAACAGCACGCGCAGCGATGGCTGCAGCGTGATCGGGTGCACCTGGTTCATGCTCAGCACGACCCGCATG
>JAMCQN010000156.1:726-4825 GCA_023382055.1 Chloroflexota bacterium | reverse complement strand
CCGTTCGGCTTCATTCCAGGGGCGGTGTGAGTTGCGGCCAGTAGTCGCGCCAGCGCTCGTACTGCGCCGGCCGGTCGATCACATGCCCACCATCCGGATCGTGGCCCATCGCGAAGCACCACGTGAACGACTGCACGTTCTCCGGCTGAGCCGGCCCACTCACCGCATGCGGCTCGCCCGTCTCAGTCTGCGACTCCGCGCCGCTGACGTACTCGACGCCGGCCAGAGGCAGCAGATCGCCCAGTTCGGTCGCGTCCAGAATAGTGTCGGCGGTGAGGGTTTCGCTATCGCCGCTGTCCAGGTTGCGCAGGGTGACCGCGCGCACGCGGTCGCCGTCAACATCCGCCGCAACCGGCTTGCGGCGCAGCCGGATGTCCAGCAGGCCGGCGCTGCGCGCGAACGTCATCATCTGTTCCAGCACCGCCAGACCTACGCGCGGCTCGTGGCACAGGCGCGACACAAAGCCGTTGCCGGGGTTCAGATGCGCTTCGGCGCGCGCGGCGGGCGTGAGCGGGTAGTGATTGCGGTAATACCGGCGCACGCCGTAGCGGAATTCGCGGTAGCAGCGCGTGCAGCCGAACTGCTCGATCCAGGGATGTTCGTCGGGCGGGACGGCCTGAGATGTGAGCTGCCCGCCGATCCAGCGCGTCTCGTCGGTCAGGGTGACCCGATAGCCCAGCGAGGTTGCCGCCAGCGCAGCCGCGCACCCGCCAGTTCCGCCGCCGACGATCAGAATATCCGTGTGTTGTTCGCTCATGAGTGTGTAGTGTACAACGACTGTATACGCTCTGCGGGACGCAACACATATGCCTGCGACACCGAACACCGGATCGGCATTATCATTCCGCCTTGTGAACTCACCCGCACACGGGTGATCACGCGAGGTGACTATGCAGCACGAGACGCTTGCGACGCTCTACCAACGGCTGGGCAGTTCTGAACAGGGGTTGACTGGTGAGGAAGCACGACGGCGGCTGGCGCAGTATGGCCCGAACGAGGCCGCCGCCGTCAAACGCAGCGGTCCGATCCGGCAGATCCTGGCCGCGCTGGCAAACCCGCTGGTGTTGATCCTGCTGGCCGCCAGCATCGTCTCCGCCGTGTTGGGCGAACCCCTCGACGCCGTCATCATCGTCGCCATCATTTTCTTCAGCACGGCCATCGACTATTACCAGACCCACCGCTCGCAGGAGGCCGCCGAACGCTTGCGCTCGCAAGTGGCGCTGACGGCTACGACATTGCGCGACGGTAAGTGGATCGAAACACCGCGCCGTGAGGTGGTGGCCGGCGACGTCATCCGCCTGTCAGCCGGCGACCTCGTCCCCGCTGACGCGCGATTGATCCAGGCGCGCGACCTGCACGCCAACCAGGCCGCGCTGACCGGCGAATCGATGCCGGCTGAAAAAGAAGCCGGCGATTCCGAGGGCGCAACGGACAATCCGGCCGACGCGCGCAACACGGTGTTCCTCGGCTCATCTATCGTGAGCGGCGCGGCAACTGCGCTGGTCGCCGCCATTGGCAAGGACACCTCGTTCGGCGATATCGCGGTCCGGTTGGCGGCGCGCGCGCCCGAGACGGAGTTCGATCGCGGCATACGCCAGTTCGGCATGTTCATCATGCGGGTCGTGCTGCTGCTGGTGCTGTTCGTATTCATGGTCAGCGCGGCGCTCAAGCACGATGCCCTGCAGTCGCTGCTGTTTGCGGTGTCGCTGGCGGTGGGGCTCACGCCGGAATTCCTGCCCATGATCACCACGGTCACGCTGGCGCAGGGCGCGGTGCACATGGCCAAGCGCAAGGTCATCGTCAAGAACCTCGCGTCGATCCAGAACTTCGGCAGCATGGATATCCTGTGCAGCGACAAGACCGGCACGCTGACCAGCGGCGATATGACGCTCGACCGGCAGGTGGACCCGGCCGGACAGCCCTCCGAGCGCGTCCTGGCGCTGGCCTACCTGAACAGCGCCAACGAGACCGGCATCAAGAACTCGCTGGACGAAGCCATCGTCAAGCATGTCGCGGCGCACCCCTTCGACGCCGCGCTGCAGCAGCGCGAAGGCCTGGACGCGCAGTCCTTCCAGAAGCTCGATGAAATCCCCTTTGACTTCGAAAGGCGGCGGCTGTCTATCGTGGTGGGTTCAGCCGCGCGCCGGCTGATGATTACGAAAGGCGCGCCCGAAGGGGTGATCGCCGCTTGCACGGCTTATGAGGTAGCCGAGCAAACTCACCCATTGGACGGCGCAGGGCAAAGCCTTATCGATAAAACGTACCAGGACTTGAGCGCGCAAGGTTACCGCGTGCTGGCCGTCGCCTGGCGCGAGGCACCGGAGCAGGCCGTTTACAAGATCGCCGACGAGAAGGAACTGACCCTGGCCGGTTTTGTGGCGTTCATCGACCCGCCGCTGGAAGACGCCGCCGCAGTGCTGAAACAACTGGCGGACGACGGCGTGCGCGTGAAGATTCTGACGGGCGACGGCGAACTGGTGGCGCAGCATACCTGCAAACAGGTCGGGCTGGATGTGGGGCGCATCGTGCTGGGCGAGGAGATCGCGCGCGCGACCGATGCCGCGCTGTCGCAACTGGCCGAAAAGACGGTCGTATTTGCGCGGGTGGCGCCGAACCAGAAGAACCGCATCATCCTGGCGCTCAAGTCGCGCGGGCACGTGGTGGGTTACATGGGCGACGGCATCAACGACACGCCCTCGCTGCACAACGCCGACGTGGGTATTTCGGTCTCCACCGCCGTCGATGTCGCCAAAGGCGCAGCCGATATCATCCTGCTCGAACGCAGCCTGCGCGTGCTGCACGCCGGCATCCTGGAGGGCCGCAAGGCGTTCGGCAACGTCATGAAGTACCTGCTGATGGGCACCAGCTCGAACTTCGGCAAAACTTCGGCAACATGTTCAGCATGGCCGGCGCGTCGCTGTTTCTGCCCTTCCTGCCCATGCTGCCCACCCAGATCCTGCTCAACAACTTCCTGTATGACCTGGCGCAGATCACCATCCCCAGCGATAACGTCGATGAATCCTATATGCACAAGCCGCGCAAGTGGAACATCGATATCATCCGCGACTTCATGCTGCTGATCGGGCCGATCAGTTCGATCTACGACTTCCTCACGTTTGCCGTGATGCTGTTCGTATTCCACGCCGGCGAAGACCTGTTCCACACCGGCTGGTTCGTCGAATCGCTGGCCACGCAGACGCTGGTGCTGTTCGTCATCCGCACGGTGGGCAACCCGTTCAAGAGCCGCCCCAGCCGCCCCCTGACGGTCACTACGCTGTTGATCGTGCTGGTCGGGCTGCTGCTGCCGTTCACGCCGCTGGCGGGCGCGCTGGGCTTTACGCCGCTGCCCGCGACGTACTTCATCTTCCTGGTCGCCGCGACGAGTACCTACCTGCTGCTGGTCGAGTTCGCCAAGCGGCGCCTGATGCGCCGGATGCTGGGCTAATGAAGTCGGGCGCAGCGCGCTGGGCGGTGTAAAGTTACCCTCGCAATGACGAGCACGACAATCGCCTATTTCATCACGCCGCACGGATTCGGCCACGCCACGCGCGCCAGCGCCGTCATGGCTGCGCTGCAGCGCCGCGATCCGACCGTGCGCTTTGAGGTATTCACATCCGTCCCGCGCTGGCTGTTCGAGCAATCCCTCGACCTGCCTTTCGGCTACCATGAGGCGGCGGTCGATATCGGCTTGGCGCAGCAGAACTCGCTGCATGAGGATATCCCGGAGACGGTGCGCCGGCTGGATGCGTTCGTGCCGTTCCGACCGGCGCTCGTCGAAGCGCTGGCTCGCCAGGTCAGCGCGCTGGGCTGCACGAAAGTCGTGTGCGACATTGCCCCGCTGGGCATCGCCGTGGCACAGGCAGCCGGCCTGCCCAGCGTACTGGTCGAGAATTTCACGTGGGACTGGATCTACGAGGGCTATGCGGAGCAGATGCCTGAACTGCGGCCTCATATCGAGACCTTGCGCGGTGTATTCGCATCCGCTGGCCGGCGCGTGCAGACCGAGCCGGTGTGCGCCTATCAGCGCAGCGACCTGCTCGCGGCGCCAGTGCGCCGCGCCCCGCGCCGGACGCCGCTCGAAGTGCGTCAGAAGCTGAAA
>JAMCQN010000156.1:0-716 GCA_023382055.1 Chloroflexota bacterium | reverse complement strand
AAGCTGAAAATCCCCGCCAGCGCGCCGCTGGTGTTGATCACCATGGGCGGCTTGTCGTCTGCCGACCAGCACACTTTCCTGGATCAGTTGGCCGTCTGGCTGCACGTGCATTTCGTCATCCCGGGGGGCAGCGCCGCAGCGGCGACTGTCGGCAACGTCCTGCGATTGCCCAATCATGCGGCGCTTTACCATCCCGACATCATACGCGCCGCCGACGCAGTGGTCGGCAAGACTGGCTACAGCACGGTCGCGGAAGCCTACCACGCCGGATTGCCGTATGGCTACGTCTCGCGCCCGCGCTTCCGCGAGTCGGCGGTGATGGAAGCCTACATCCATGCGCACATGCGCGGCATCGCCTTCAGCGAGGTCGAGTTCCGCAGCGGCGCGTGGCTGAACCGCCTGCCGGACCTGCTGGCGCTGGGTCGCATTGCGCGGGACGAACCGAACGGCGCGGAGCAGGTCGCCGGCTTCCTACTGGGCGGCCTGTAAGGATGGGAGACTGACTGTCAAGGACTATCAGACTGCGATTCGCAAACAACCTCTTAGATCTGTGAGGTTTGTATTACTGGCCGACGCGCAGGTCAGAGGGGCGACACACAGGTCGCCCCATACGTTTGACCAGGGCGTACGGGCGCGCCTGTGTGCGCGCCCTCTTCGTCTACGCCGCTGCAGGCGCCGGGGCCGGAGCAGGCTGCGTCTCGGCATGCCCGTTGTTG
>JAMCQN010000166.1 GCA_023382055.1 Chloroflexota bacterium | reverse complement strand
TGCACCACTCGGCCACTGCTTTCACAAGCTTGATTGCGAAATCGAAGCTTTGATCCATCAGGCACATCTGGTGAAATGAAATCTTGACTCATTTACAACAAGATCGATACTTTAAGAACTCTAGATGCTAGAAGCAAGAAACGTTCCGTTATTTGCTTCTCCGCTCCCCTGCTCCTCCGCTCCTCCTCTCCCTTTGCGTTCTTGGCGTCCTTTGCGGTTAATCCCCTCACCAGTTGCGGATGCGCAGCCAGTACTTGTCCAGCAGGTACTGGTTGTATTCCATCCCGCCGTCCAGGTTGCCGTGCATGAAAACCGGCGGCTCGATGCCGCGCTCCTTGATGATCATGGCGGCCTCGACCAGCGTGGCGTGCACCAGCAGCGAGCCGGCCAGCCCCGACGCCGACCCCAGCCCGGGCTTCATGCCATCCACTTTGACGACCACATCGGCGTATGGCGTCTTGTTGTCCAGGATCACGTCGGCGTAATCCAGCAGGCGCTTGCCCGATGAGTGCCGCGAGGGCTGGCTCAGGCTGAACTCGATGCAGGTCTCCACGATGACCTTATGGCCGTGTTCCTTCGCACTGCGGGCGAAGTCGATCGGCACGGCGTTGCGCCCCGAGTTGGAGATGACCAGGAACACGTCCTGCGGCTGTGGCCGCACATGCTCGTAGATCAGTTGCCCGATGCCCTCGACCCGCTCCATGTAGAAGCTGCGCACCGTGTTCACCGAGCCGGCCATCGACAGATCCATCACCTGGTTCACCGGCGCCAGCGTGTTGGCGCGCCCGAAGACTTCCTCGGCGATGATGTTGGAGTGCCCCGTGCCGAACAGGTGCACCACGCCGTCGTGGATGACGGCTTCTGCGATCAGCGCGGCGGCCTGCTCGATGGCCGGCCCCTGCGTGTCCCGTATCTGTTCGAATATCCCGGCAATGCCGTCGATGAATCGTTCGTATGCTTTCATGGTTGTCGCCTCCAGTGGTTAAGGAGGATTATCGGACTGATGGGTCCGGATCTACCGCGGAGATCGCCGAGTACGCTGAGACACGCATTCAAGCGCTCTTGCCTCTGCAATCTCAGCGCGTGCCGCGGTACATCTGGCTCCACCGAATGAATCCGACATCCGACACACGCTGCGCAAAACCGGCCAAGGCCGGTTGCGCGAACGCGCCTCGGCGCGTTTTGCTGTGTCAACCATGAATTCATTCATGGCTTCCCAATCCGACATTATGAAACCACAAGTGGCGTTTGGTTTTTAGCGCACAACGTTTCAAAGAGCAGGACCCGCCTCTCCCATACAGACGAGTCTTGACGCTTCACATTTGGCCTTTGTAATACGTTCAAGGATACTGTGTGAAAAGTCAAGCAGCAGAATGAGCCTTCAACGCATAGTCGGGATCAAATGGCACACCCGACTTCAGGACACCATAAGCCAGACAGATCAGTTTATGCATGGCCGCGCCGATACACACCATGTTGCATTTGTTGCGCTTGGCCAGGCGATCAGCCAGGTCCATGACAACAGGATTGCAGCGTATGGCGGTGATAGCCGGCCAGTACATGGCTTTGCGCAGGCTGGCATTGCCCAGCTTGCACAGACGGGTCTTGCGGCGAACGGAGGCGCCGGATTCGCGGATGCCTGGGCTGAGGCCCACATAAGCTGCAGCGGCACGAGCCGAGTCGAAAGCCTGCAGATTGGCAGCGACGAGTTTGGCGGCCGTCTCTGCGCCGATGCCGTTGATGGATTGCAGCAGGTCACGGCGCTGCCGCAAGTCAGGGGGGTGGTCGATATGGTCCCGAATGGCCTGCTGGAACTGTTCGATCTGGTGGTCGAGCAGGGCGACCTGTTCCTGAAGCGCATGTTGAATCTCCGACAGGGGCGGTTCAGCGGCCTGGCGGTTATATTGGCGCGCCCGCTCCTCCTTCAACGTCTCCAGGTAGTTCACCAATTGCCGCAATCTAAGCACTTCGGGCGCCGGGGGTACCCAGGCGCGTGGGCGCTCGCTGACACAGTAGCGCGCAATCACCTGCGCATCCAGCCGGTCGGTCTTGTTGCGCGCCAGCTGGCTCAAGGCGTAATGATGGATCACCGCCGGGTTCACGATGCTGACCGTGTGGCCATGCTCGTGCAGAAACATCGCCAGGTTGTGACCGTACCCGCCGGTCGCTTCCATACAGGCATGCACCTGCTCGACCTGGTGCTGTTTCAGCCAGGTCGCCATCTTGGCATAGCCTGCCGCTTTATTCTGAAACTCCCGACCGATGTGTCGTTCGTTCAGCAACAAGTCAGCTTCGTACGTCTCTTTCGCTATATCCAGACCCAATACGGGCAGTGGCGTGGTCATGATTCATTTACCTCCAACTCGTTATTACGCAAACGCTCGGGCATGCCCAGTCCCCAACGCCATCCTTGTGAATGCGAGCTCACTCCCAGCAGTGCCAGTGTGGCTCAAGATACTGTCCGGCTTTCCGGAGGACCAGAAACCGGGAGAGGAGCACTATCTTCGCGACGAGTTCGTGACTCTGGGCGCGAAACGGCTTCATCTCTCCCGACTGCCCAGGCGTCCCTGGTACATTATTAACATACAAGGCGCGAAGGCGCGCGCGCAACTCGTCGATGGCGAAGGGCTTCACCATATAGTCGTCTGCGCCGCTATCCAGCCCCCGGATGCGATCCTCAACCGCGTCTCGCGCCGTGAGCATCAGGATGGGCGTGCGAATGCGCCGGTCGCGCAACTCACGGCAGACGGTCAAGCCGTCTTTGCCGGGCAGCATGATGTCGAGGATGATGGCATCGTACGGGGTCATGATAGCAATCTCGACGCCGTCGATGCCGTCATAGGCGGAATCCACGGCGTAACCGTCTTCGAGCAGGCCCATTTTCAACGATTGATTCAAACGATGGTTGTCTTCAACAAGCAATATGCGCATATCACCCGGCTACACTCCTTAAGTTATTGTTAACAATGTAGCGCTGTCAGATGAACAAAAGATGACAGGATGTTGAACTTTTAGCAGGAATTTACAAGCAGTTCATGCGCCTGTCATCTCGGCTGCCTATAGTAGGCCCATGAGTCGAAGATTGAACACAGAGAGGGTTGTAACGTTATGAAGCAGGTTCCGGCAATTATCGCAGCGCTCATCATCACGGGGATGGTCGGCCTGGGCGTATTTGCCATCGGCGCAAACGCCTTCCTGAACACCGACACAGTCGCTATACAGAATTCGCCGGCAGACGCCAGCATCGCCAATGTCTCCGCCAACGGCAGCGCCAGCGACGCGGCCGCCCAGGCGCAGATCAAACAGTTGCAGGACGCCATCACCCAGTACCAGGCGCGCGAAAAGCAGTACCAGGATCGCGAGAAGCAGTATCAGACCGAGTTGAAGGATGCGGCGCAGAAGGTCAGCGACGCCAACAGCCTGGCCCAGCAATACCAGGACCAGGTGCAACAGTACCAGAACATCTTCGTACAGTTGCAGCAGATGGGCGTCATTCGCGTCGGTTCGGACGGGCGCATATCGGTCCCGCGCGGGCGCGAATCCGACGAACCGTAAGCATACCAGCCGGCGTGGGTGCTCACATCTCACAGGTCTCGGAGACCTGTGAGATGTCATTTGATCTCATTGGCTTTACCTTTTTGAGAACGTTGGTATGAAACTAGTAAAACTTGGCCTGCGTATCTATATCGCAGTCTCAACCGTAATTGGATTTCTGGTGGGATGGATACTGCTGGCGCACTCCGGCAAACCGGCCGCCACGATCGCCGCACAGTCAGCCGGGCCGGATACGCCGGCCATCGTTCAAATTGCCACGCCCGCGCCGCTGCCGCCCATCCCGTCTCTCGATGACCTGGTGGGTGGCGCGCAGATCCAACCGCTGCCGGCCATGCCGCAGATACAGGTGCAACCTAGTATCTTCTAATAGTAAGGGCAGACTGAGCGCACCCCGGCCAAAAGCCTGTTCGAAGATAAGTCGCCATTACGATGGGTCTACACTGATTTCGAGTTTAGACAAACACATCTGGCGCGCCAATGATACGGCGCACTGAAAGGCGGCCAAAGCGGTGAAGGACGTGGCATCACGTGGCATAAACGCGTTTGATCACGACGGGAAAGCGGG
>JAMCQN010000134.1 GCA_023382055.1 Chloroflexota bacterium | reverse complement strand
CGAGCGGGCGGGTCGCGCAGCGTTGGGGCGGCCTGCACGATCTCGGGACCGGCCCAGTCTCGCAGCGAAGCGTTCTCGGCGATCTTGACCAGCACCTCGCCCAGCGCCTCGCTGCCGCTCTTGATGTCAATATGCCAGCCGGTCAACTTGGCGGCCAGACGGGCGTTCTGCCCTTCGCGGCCGATCGCCAGCGACAACTGGTCATCCGGCACGATCACCGTGCCGCTCTTCTGGTCCTTGTTATCCAGGCTGGGATGCACTGCCAGCACTTTGGCGGGGCCGAGAGCCTTGGTGATGAACACCGTGGGGTCGGGGCTCCATTCGATGACGTCGATCTTTTCGCCGTTCAATTCATTGACGATGCTTTGCACGCGCGCGCCACGCTGCCCCACGCACGCGCCCACCGGGTCAATCCCCTCGAGCAACGCCGCGACAGCCACCTTGGAGCGCGAACCCGGCTCGCGGGCGATCGATTTGATTTCGACCTGGCCTTTCTGGATCTCGGGCACTTCGATTTCCAGCAGGCGGCGCAGCATATTCTTGTGAGCGCGCGACAGCATGATCTGCGGCCCGCGGCTGTTGCGCTTGACCTCCGTCACGTAGGCGCGCAGGCGCTGCTGGTTCTCCAGGCGCTCGCCGGGAATCTGCTCTTTGCGCGGCAAAATGCCCTCGGCGCGGCCCAGATTCAGCACCAGCCCGGCCGGCGTGACGTTCTGCACCACGCCGTGCACGATCTCGCCTTCGCGTTCGGCAAAGGTGTTGTACTGAAAATCGCGCTCCGCCTCGCGCAGTTTCTGCACGATCATCTGCTTCACATTCTGCGCGGCGATGCGCCCGAAGTCCTTTACGGTGACGTCCACCATGATGCAATCGCCAAGCACTGCATCCGGTTTCTCCAAGCGCGCCTCTTCGAGAGTGACCTCGGTGCGGTCGTCCATCACGTCTTCGACGACTTCTTTCTCGACGAAAACGCGCATATCGCCTTTCTCAATATCAACCTTGACCGCCACATTCTGGCTGGTCATGATATTGGCGTTCTTGCGATAGGACGTGACCAACGCACTCTCCAACACCTGCGTGATGATCTCACGCGGCAGGTTGCGCTCAGAACAGATCTGGTTTAATGCTAACGTAAACTCGCTTTTCATCGTACGGACTCCTGCGCCGTAGAAAAGGAAGAGTGGGTTCATCGCCCACTCTTCGATCTAGTTGCCAGAAGTTTTAAGTATGCTTAGTGTACCAACTGGTCTTACTCTTGTCAACGATTGGTCATAATAGCCACATAACTACGTCTCATCATTCCGAGCGGCCGCACAACCGAGCCACTCAGTGCATTGGGCATCGAACCCTAATGATACACCCAGCTAGCGCGTCTGCATATACCTTTTCATTGATTCATATAATGGAGTAGGCGCAAAGTCCGGTTCCAGCATGCGAAAATAGTACCACGACTGATTCCGCTCGCTATCCGAGGCGCGTTTGAAGAACCAGATGGCCATAACACCCACCCACGGCCACTCCCTTTTCGCCCTGTCATAAGTCGCCGGAACATAACTGGCCTGCTGCTGTTCGGTGACGGTGCCGTATTTGCCCCAGTCCTGGATATTCGCCGGGTTGCCGGGCACTGCGTCCCAATTCAATTCCGACAACCAGATCGACTTGTCTTCGTCGCCGTTGCGCACCATGATGTCGCGCAGCAGCACGTGGCGCGCGACGTTGGTTGTCAGCGGGTTGAGACGGTGATCGTCGGGGCCTGAGAACAGCCCATAGCCCTGCGCCGACAGAATATCAAAACACTTGCCGGCCCCTGCGTTATACATGCGCTGCAGGAAAATCAGGTCGCTCAGATCGCGTCCGTCCTGCGCAACCGTCGGCGCCAGCGCCGCGCTGATGATGACGACCTCCGGATCAATCTGTTTGGCGCGCTGATAGGCCATGCACAGCATTTTCGTGTAATCCTCAGGGTTGACGCGTTGCTGGCCCCATTCCGGATAGATATTCGGCTCATTCCAGATCTGGTAATAGTGGATGCGCCCTTTATAGCGGCTCACCACGGCCGCCACAAAGTCCGCATAATCCTGGAAATTGGCGGGCGGGCCGAAGTCGCCCAGATCGGCGTAGCCGGCATGCGCCCATTGGGGCGGCGCGCTCAACCGCGCAATCATCTGCAAGCCGTATTTCTCGGTCAGCGCAACGATATTGTCGTATTTGTCCCACGCGCTGCGCGCGGGGGGATTGCGCCGGTCGGTGAAGTCGCCCTTGCCGTCGATCTCGATATCGGCCCAGGGAAACTGCTGGCGTATCCAGGTGTAGCCGGAGTCCTTGATCATCTGCAGGCTGCGCTCGCGCTTGGCAACCTCGACCTCCTGCTCCAGAAAGGTGTTCACGCCAAACGGGCTGATGCCTTTGACGTATTGGATGTTTGCGTCGGGCGCCAGTTGCAGCGGCTGGCGCGGCAAGTCCAGCAGCAGATTCCACAGGCCGCGCAGTTGCGACAGGCGCGCCTGCTCGCCCGTGAGCCCTTCCAGTTGTTTCGCGGTGCCGGGCAGCATAAACCAGACGGCAAATAGCAGCAGCGCGGCGAGTACGATGATTGCAGGTATTCGGGATTTCATGCTGTGTTCAAATCTCAAACGTCATAGTTCGCCTCAGCAGCGACAGGCGCCGTTTGAAGTTTTACTGCTGGTTCGTGACTGCGCTTCGGCCGCATTCCCAGCACACCGAATACCAGTTGCACGACCGGCCCGATGCCAAGAGCAAACGCCAGCGTGCCGATGCCGATTGTGCCGCCCAGCAGCCAGGCTGCCGCCAGGACGGTCAACTCGATGGCGGTGCGCGTGGCGCGCACGCTCCAACCGGTGCGGCGGCTCAGCCCCATCATCAGCCCATCGCGCGGGCCTGCGCCCAGGCGCGTGCTGAGATATAATCCGCTGCCTATCCCAATGATAACGATTCCCAGCGCCATCTGCGCCAGTTGCAGCAGCAGCACGGAGAAGCGGGGCAGGAAAAGCAGGCTGAGGTTCGTCACCGTGCCGATGCAGACCACATTCAACAGCGTGCCGACGCCGATGCGCTCGCCAAGCGGCAGCCATAACCCCAGGATGGGCACTCCCAGCAGAATACTGATGGTGCCGATCGGCAGACCGACGTGAAACGAGATGCCCTGGTTGAGCGACTCCCACGGCCCCAGGCCAAGACCGGCCTGCACCATCATGGCGATGCCAAAGCCGAAACACACCAGGCCGCCCATCAGCCGCAGCCAGCGCTGCGCGGAAATCGCCGCCAGATTATCGCGCAGAGAAAGCACGCGATTGGGTTGGGTGCGCTGAAGTTTCATTTGGAAAACAGGTATTTGCGCCACGCATCGTTGCTGGGAACCATCATCAGCGCCATCGCCCAGAAGCGCGGGCGCACCGGAGGACGCAGCAGTTTCATGTTGGCCTCTTCCGGCGTGCGATTGGCCTTCTTGCGGTTGCAGGCCCCGCAGGCCGCGACCGTGTTTTCCCAGTCCGTGTGGCCGCCGCGCGAGCGCGGCATGATGTGATCGATGGTCAGGTGCTCGCGCCCGGGCTGGCTCCCGCAATACTGACAGGTGAAACCATCGCGCAGGAGAATGGCTCGACGGGATAACGGCATCGGCAGGTTGTGTGGGACGTGCACATAATATCGCAGGCGCACCACCACCGGCGCGGGGAAGCTCAGCCTCTGGCTATGGATCATCATGCCGTCTGACTCGATGACCTCAGCCTTGTCAGCCATCAACAGGTGAATAGCGCGAGGCATCGGAACCACGCTGAGTGGTTCATAGGTCGCATTCAAAACCAGCACGCGGCGCAACGTAGGCGCCGCACTCGGGTATGCGGTGACGGTTGGTGGCTCTTCTCCTTACTAATCGCGATCTTTACTGACCGCAGCGAATTATAGTGCAGAGAAGGCGGAGAGCGGAAGATAGAGGTCAGAGGTCAGAAGTCAGAGGCCGGAGGTCAGAGGCCAGAGGTCAGAGGTCAGAAGCTGAAGGTCTTGAAGCGCGTTGGAATAACCGGCCTGGGCCGGTTTCCGCGCAGCGTGTGCCAGACGCCGGATGAATCCGGCGGCTCCTGCGGTTCCAAACCGCAGGCTGACCAGAACGAAACGCGCTCGAAGCGCGTTAGCATAACCGGCCTAGGCCGGTTTCCGCGCAGCGTGTGCCAGACG
>JAMCQN010000193.1:1323-20087 GCA_023382055.1 Chloroflexota bacterium | reverse complement strand
CGGAATCCTGGGCAAAACAGCCGGTAGGGACATCGAAGAAATAACTACACCTTACAGGAACAGCGGCTTGGCGTCCTGACAATAGTTATAAACGACCAAGGATATGCAATACGAGGAAAATGTCAAGAGGGGTAACCGCTTAAAACTTATGTCGCAGCAGTCGAAGCGGGCGACGGGATTCGAACCCGCGGTCTTCTGCTTGGGAAGCAGACGCTGTACCACTCAGCTACACCCGCGTAAGCCTGTCTCGACCGTGCGAATATTCTAGCATATTCCATCGCTCGTTGTCAGCGATTCGTGCGCTGGATTTCAGCAACGCCGGCCCGGGCGGCGTATGCTTTTATGCGGGAGGGGGTGCGCTCATCGAGCACGGATCGTACCCTGGCGACGCATGCCGTGCTCGATTGCGTATTAACAGTAGCGCGGGTCGCGCGGAACGGGCGCGCCCCGCACGATCAGATGAAAGGAGCGTGCACATGTACGGTGTTGTGGCGAGGCAAAATCGACCCGGTTGCCTGATTCAACTGCTGTGGTTCGTCCTGGTGGGCTGGTGGGTCGGCCAACTGTGGATTGCCGTGGCCTGGTTCCTGGCCGCCACGGTCATCGGCATCCCGCTGGCTGTGATGATGTTCAACAAATTGCCGGATATCATCGCGCTGCGTGGCTCCGACACGTACACTGTGACCTGGTACGGCAACCGCGCTGTGGTACACGACACGCCGCAGCACAACATCCTGGTGCGGGTGCTGTGGTATGTGCTGGTGGGCTGGTGGCTGGCCGGCGTGTGGATCGAGTTGGCCTACGTGCTGTGCCTGTCTGTCATCGGCTTGCCGGTCGGCTTCTGGATGTTCGACCGGGTCCCGGCGGTGCTGTCGCTGCGCAGGTAAGAAGAGGGCAGAGGTCGGAAGTCGGAAGTCAGAGATCAGAAGCGAGAAGCTGGAAGCAAGAGACAGGCAGGCAGATCCGGCGGTTAAATGAACTGTAAAGCGTTCCTCGAGCGCAAAGGCTCAAAGGTCTTTGCGCTCGTTTGTTTTCTCTAGGGCGACGGGATAAGCGCCAAGCGGGTGCGAAAGGCCGGGGCCCGCCAGCGGCGTCGATGAGGATGGCGTTGGAGAGACCTGTGAGGTCACTCATACTCCCGGAGTCTTCGAAGACTCCGGGAGTCTCGACTAACTTAATCATCCATGAGGATTACATTCACTAGACCTGTGAGGTCTTTGGAGACCTCACAGGTCTTTGTTGTCTTCCACCAGTAATAGGTTCAACATGGTCGTACCTGGATAGTGTGACGGATTATCGGGCCGCGTCAAGCACACATGTGCTGCGTGAGCATCGCCCTGTCGCGCGACGGATCAGAGCTGCACGCGGCTCACGCGCCGAGTGCTTATAATCAAACACTATTATCTGGAATATGAAGAGGAGCGATGATGGCAACTGGTAACGGCGCGAATGGAAACGGACGATTCAGCGGGCGCGCAATGCGCTCGGATACGATCAAGAAAGGGCTGGAGCGCGCTCCGCACCGCAGCCTGCTGCGCGCGACGGGCGTGAAAGAAGAGGATTTCGGCAAGCCGTTCATCGCCATTGCCAACAGCTACATCGACATTATCCCCGGCCACGTGCACCTCGATAAATTCGGCGTCATCGTGAAGGAAGCCGTACGCGCGGCCGGCGGCGTGCCGTTTCTGTTCAACACCATCGGCGTGGACGACGGCATCGCGATGGGGCACGTGGGCATGAAGTACAGCCTGCCCAGCCGCGAGATCATCGCGGACAGCGTGGAAACCGTGGTGAGCGCGCACCAGTTCGACGCGCTGATCTGCATCCCCAATTGCGACAAAATCGTGCCGGGCATGCTGATGGGCGCGCTGCGCTGCAACCTCCCGACCGTATTTGTATCGGGTGGCCCGATGTACGCCGGCAAGACCAGCGACGGGCAGGCGGTCGACCTGATCTCCGTGTTCGAGGCGGTCGGCTCCGTCTCGGCGGGCGCCATGCCCCAGACGCGTTTGGCGGAGATCGAGCGCGTGGCCTGTCCCACCTGCGGCTCGTGCAGCGGCATGTTCACGGCCAACTCGATGAACTGCCTGTGCGAAGCGCTCGGCATCGGGCTGCCCGGCAACGGCACCGCCATGGCGCTCAGCCCGGAGCGTGAGGCGCTGGCGCGCCAGGCGGCTGTGCAGGTGATGTGGTTGCTGGAGCACGATATCAAGGCGCGCGACATCGTGACGCTGGAAAGCCTGGACAATGCCATCACGCTGGACGTTGCGATGGGCGGCAGCACCAACACCGTGCTGCATACGCTGGCTATCGCGCACGAAGCCGGGATCGATTACCCCATCTCGCGCATCGACGAGATCAGCCGCCGCACGCCCAACATCTGCAAGGTGGCGCCGTCAAGCCAATATCACATGGAAGACGTGAAGAACGCCGGCGGCATCAGCGCCATACTGCACGAAATCAGCCGGAAGCCAGGCGCGCTTAACCTCGATTGCCCCACGGTGACCGGCAAGACGCTTGGCGAGAATATTGCGGCGAGCGTGAGCAAAGACCCCGCCTGTATCCGCCCGCTGGATAACGCTTACAGCAAGGAAGGCGGGCTGGCGATCCTGTTCGGCAACCTCGCGCCGGAAGGGAGCGTGGTCAAGACGGCCGGCGTGAAGCCGGAGATGCTGACCCACACCGGCCCGGCGGTGATCTTTGAGAGCCAGGAGGACGCCTGCGCGGGCATCCTGGCCGGCAAAGTGAAAGCCGGCGACGTGGTGGTGATCCGCTACGAGGGGCCGAAGGGCGGCCCGGGCATGCAGGAGATGCTCAGCCCGACCTCATACATCATGGGCCAGGGTCTGGGCAACAGCGTGGCGCTGATCACCGACGGGCGCTTCTCAGGCGGCACGCGCGGCGCGTGCATCGGGCACGTCAGCCCGGAGGCGGCCGCCGGCGGGCCGATCGGCCTGATCGAACCCGGCGACAGGATCACGGTGGATATCCCCAATCGCCAATTGGTGCTGCACGTGGATGACGCCGAACTGGCACGCCGCAAAATCAACTGGAAGCCGCTGGTGCGCCGGGACCTGCCCAGCTACCTGAGCCGCTATACCAAGATGGTGACCAGCGGCAGCCAGGGCGCCGTGCTGCAGTGGTAGCGTGACGCACAGCGCGCGCATGGCGCATACAACTCCGAGTTCTGCCAGAACTCGGAGTTGTTATCTGACTTGGCATCTAGAAAATCCCGCGCACCATAAGCAGGAAGCCGAAGATCAGCAGCGGGATGCCGACAATAGTGTCTGGTAGAGTTCTGCATAAATCAAGTTAGCCCTCTCAAAACCGTATGACACGCGAGCCGTTCATAATCCAACGTGTTTCCGGCATGCCAGTTTCCGACGAGGAATTGCTTGCCGATCTTCGGGCCACAGCCGCCCGCTTGGGGAAGACAACTATTGGCCAGAAGGATTATCGCCGGCTTGGCAAATACGACGATTCAACGGCCACCAAACGCTTTGGCACGTGGAACAAGGCTCTTATTGCGGCTGGCCTCTCGGTATCCAACGAGGTCGATATTTCAGATGAACGGTTGTTCGAGAATGTCCTCGTCCTCTGGCAGCACTTCGGCCGCCAGCCGAGGCGAAGTGAGCTTGCACAGCCTCCGTCAACCATCTCGCAAAGTCCGTACAACCGCCGTTTTGGGTTTTGGTCTGCAGCGCTTCACGCTTTCGTCGAATACGCAAATGGCAGTGATGAGGCAGTGCCTGTCGCTCTTAATTCACCGACACCACGGCGCAGAACTGGACGTGACCCATCGTTAAGGCTTCGTTGGCATGTTCTCCACCGAGATCGCTTTACCTGTAGGGCGTGCGGCGCCAGCCCGGCTCTACCCCTGGCGTGGAACTTCATGTTGACCACATCCTTGCGTGGAGCAAGGGCGGCGAGACGGTACTCGAAAACCTACAAACGCTTTGTTCGGTGTGTAACCTTGGCAAATCGAATGTATAGCTGGGCTAACCCGGAGCTCCAGAGGGACGCTCCGCAAGCGGGCCTCGCCCGCTCCGCGCCCCTGACTTAGCACGTTAGGCGGCTCTCATCCCAAGTCGGTCAGCAAACTGGAAGGGGCGTTTCGGTGAGCGAGCTAATGGGTGTACGATACCATACGTCAAAGTGAGAAAATCCTATGCCGACAGTGCTACATGTGGGGCGGTACCGCTTTTATTTCTTCAGCAACGAAGGTGAAGAGCCGCCACACATCCATATCAAAGCCGCTGAAGATCAGGCGAAATTCTGGCTTGACCCAATTGCACTGGCATCCAACTATGGCTTCCAAGCTCACGAGTTGAATGAGATTGAACGAATTGTTCGAGAACATCAGGTTGAATTTCTGGAGGCGTGGCATGAGCATCTCGATTGAGAGCCAACCAAGACCGAAGGCAAGATTTCGACGCGCATATAGGCCGACAACCGCACTAGCCAAAAGCGTCAAGTTTGGAGACGAGATGATGCAAGTCCATCTCACCGATGGGCGCATTGTCAGCGTACCCATCATTTGGTTTCCATTGTTGTATGAAGCGACGGCTGAACAAAGAGAACATTATGAGATTGGCGGGGGTGGAACTAGTCTTCATTGGTCTGAAATAGACGAAGATATATCCACCGCAGGATTACTGGCTGGTGCAGATTGGGACGCCGCCTAACGTAAGCAGCAAGCCTAAGATCAGCAGCGGGATGCCGACAATGGCTCCCATGACGGTGACGGTCAATACGACACTCACGATCATGAACACCAGACCCAGGATCACCGCGACCAGCCGGCCGGTTAGGGCCAGGATGCCGCTAACGAGGCGCCAGACCGCCCGGAAAGGCAACAGCTGCAGCGGCGCCCGTTCATGACGCGCACGGGTATTCAGGTTTGCCATTCACATACCTCCACTTTATATACGTACAAGTGGCGAGATCGTGGCGGAATGGCAGCCTGAAGAACTCGGCGCGCCGTCGTGTCTCAGTTGGCGGCAGGCTTGACGAACGCCAGCACGCGCTTCCACGCGTCGGCTGAAGCGTCGGCGTATTCGGTGGCGCGCCGGTCGAAGAAACTGTGCGGCGCGCCAGGGTAGATCACCACCGTGTGAGACACGCCCGCCTGATCCAGTTTAGCGTCCAGTTCCTTCACCGCGCTTTCGGGGATGCCCTGATCCGCGCCGCCGAACAGCCCCAGCACCGGGAAGGCGATGTTTGCGGCATTTTCCAGCACGGCGCCGCGCCCGGCGAACGAGCGCGTCATGCCCGCATAGAACGCCACCAACCCGGCCAGCCGCAGGTCTTTTTCACCGCCGGTAAGCAGCGACAGCGAACCGCCCATGCAGAAGCCCACGACGTAAGTCGGCACGCCTGCGCCGAAGCGCTCGCTGAGGTAGGCCAGACCGGCCTGCACGTCCTGCGCGAAGCTGTTGAACTGGATCTGTTGCACGTGCGGCATGAACTCAAACGCGTCGCTGCGCGGCGCGACGCCGGCCGTGCGGCCGAAGTAGTCGATGGCCAGGGCGTTGACGCCGACCTCGGCGAAGCGCAGCGCCAGTTCCTTGTAGAACTGGTGCAGGCCGCGCACGTCCGGGTAGATGATGACCTGCGATGCCGTCGGCCGACCGGCGTGGGCGACATAGGCCGAGAACGATGCGCCGTCGGCGGACTTCAGGATGATATCCTCGCCGTGGGCGGGCTGGGACGCGCCTGGCGGGACGGGGGGTTGGGACTTGGAGTCGTAGCACATATTCGTTTTCCTTTACAGACAACCAGATTGTTTGAATGACACGGCACGACGAGATGAACCATACTATAACGCACGGGACGGCGAATTGATTGTGTGGTGGCGGTCACTGACACAATGCCCACCGACCGGTTGTTTACGGGTCAGCGAGAAGGCTTGGCGTAACGCTCATCGTACAGTCGCTTGCGGATCGTGCGCCCATCCTCGATCATTTGCTCCAGCGTGACGCCTTGTTCTTTCAGTGCGGCGCCGATTTCATCGAGGGCAGCCATGGCGTCAGCCTCCAGGGCGCGGACTTCTATCCGCCCCTCATCGGTTTCAATAAAGGCTATGGTGGAACCTTTTTTGATACCCAGCTTCTCCCGCACACGGCGCGGCAGGGTCACGACGCCCCGCTCTTGAACTTTGGTTGTTTCCAGTCTCTGACTCATATTTCACCGAATTACATGTATTACGTGAATTCACTGTATCACTTAGTCCGCGGTAAGTCAAATAGGATGGGGAGCTTGCTTACTTGTAACTTCCGCGTGGTCACCGGCAACCTAGGCGCCCACCGTCCAGCCATTCACTGACCGCCCCTACTCCGCCGGCGCGTTGCCGACATCGAAACGATAGCGCACGCCGCCGATGGCGATGATGTCCAGCGGCTGCAACTCGCTGCGCATCACGCGGGCGTCATTCACCAGCACCCCGTTGCGGCTGTTGTTATCTTCGATCCACCAGGCCCGCCTGTCGGCCTGCCACTCGATGCGCGCGTGGCGCGCCGAGACGAACTCGTTGTCCACGCGCACGGCGCAGTTGGGGTCGCGCCCGATCCAGGTGGGCGCGTTGGGCAGCAACAGGTAACTGGACCCCACGCCCTGCGCGGGCGAATTGTCCGCGCCCAACCGCACCAGCGTCGCGTCAAGCGGACGCACAACCTGCTGCGCGCGCCGCTCGCGCAGGATGTACACCAGCGCGATGCCGAGGAAGGCGTACAGGGTCAGCGCGATGAGGACGCGCAAAACGAATAAGAGGATGTCCACCGACAGCTTATGCCGGCGCGGGGGCGGGCATGGCTCCCGTGGCGGACGACTCGTCGTTGCCGCCGGGGGTTGACCGCCTGGGGCGCGGGTTGAACGGCGCGCCATCCGCCGGCGGTTCGGAGGAGGGCGGCTGCTCGAAGAATTTCTTGAACTCTTCCTCTTCGATGGTCTCCACCTCGATCAGGCGCTGGGCGATGGCGTCGAGTTGCGCGCGGTGCTCAGACAACACCTGCTTGGCCCTGCCGTAGGCGGCGTTGACCAGCCCCTGCACTTCGCGGTCGATCTCCAGCGCCACGGCGTCGCTGTAGTCGCGCTGTTCGCCCAGGTCGCGCCCCAGGAACACCATCTCGTGCTTCTGCCCGTAGATCATCGGTCCCATCAGTTCGCTCATGCCGTAGCGCGTCACCATGTCGCGCGCGATCTCGGTCACGTGCTGCAGGTCGCTGCTGGCGCCGGTGGTCACATCGCCGAAGATGATCTCCTCCGCCGCGCGCCCGCCCAGCGCCTTGGCCAGTTCGTCCAGGAATTTGGCGCGGCTGACGTAATGCTCGTCCTCGTCGGGCAACGACCAGGTGTAACCGCCCGCCAGCCCGCGCGGGATGATCGTCACCTTGTGCACAGGATCGCAATTGGGCAGGATGCGCGCCGCCACCGCGTGGCCGGCCTCGTGGTAGGCTGTGATGGACTTCTCCTTCGGCGTCATGATGCGGCTCTTGCGCTCCGGCCCGATCATCACCCGCTCGATGCTCTCGTCGAACTCGGACATGCTGATGCTCTTGCGGTTGCGCCGCGCGGCCAGGATGGCGGCTTCGTTGACCAGGTTCTCGATGTCGGCGCCGACAAACCCCGGCGTGCTCTTGGCGATCTTCGCCAGGTCGACATCGGCGCCCAGCGGCTTGCCGCGCACGTGCACCTTCAGGATCGCCTCGCGTCCCTTCACATCGGGCCGGTCGAGCACCACGCGCCGGTCGAAGCGCCCCGGGCGCATCAGCGCAGGGTCGAGGATATCGGGGCGGTTGGTGGCGGCCACCACGATCACGTTCGTGTCGGTGTCGAACCCGTCCATCTCCACCAGGATCTGGTTGAGCGTCTGCTCGCGCTCGTCGTGCCCGCCGCCCAGCCCGCTGCCGCGGTGCCGCCCGACCGCGTCGATCTCATCGACGAAGATGATGCAGGGCGAATGGCGTTTGGCCTGTTCGAACAGGTCGCGCACGCGGCTGGCGCCGACGCCCACGAACATCTCCACGAATTCGCTTCCGCTGATGCTGAAGAACGGCACGCCGGCCTCGCCGCTGACGGCTTTGGCCAGCAGGGTCTTGCCCGTGCCGGGGCTGCCGATGAGCAGCACGCCTTTGGGGATGCGCGCGCCGAGTTGGATAAACTTCTCCGGCTCCTTGAGGAATTCGACGATTTCGACCAGTTCCTGCTTGGCCTCATCCGCGCCGGCTACATCTTGGAAGGTGACCGAGGGGCGGTCGCCCACGAACATGCGGGCGCGGCTGCGCCCGAAGTTCATAGCCTGGTTGTTGGCGCCCTGGGCCTGCCGGAACATAAACCAGAAGATAAACAACACCACCAGCGGCGTGACGAACAGAGCCGCCGTGCTGATCAGATCGCCCCAGTTGAACGGGCTGACCACCTCGATCTTGATTTTGGACAACTCGTCGCTGGTGACGCCGAATTGCTTCAATTGGTCGCCGATGGTCGCGCCCAGTTCCTTCTTCGACGAGGCATCCGGCATCCCGTTGCGGAATTTGACGATGATATCGTCGTTGGAGACGGTGATCTTGTCGACCTGGTTATCCTTGACGTACTGCGCCACATCGGAGAGTTGAATGGCGTTGGCGTGGCTGAGGTTGCCCTGGAATAGGATCATCACGGCGACCACTGCGATGATTGCCAGACCAATCAAAATCAGATTGCGGGAGCGCGATAACTTATCCATCATCAACCTGTCGGCATAAAAACGCCACGAATAACCATAACGCGACAGCCATCGGCCAATGTCGCCATTACACCCCCATTCTGTAATTCTACTGCCATCCAATTATACTCTGCGCGGCAAGACCACCGGATGAATCCGGCGTCTGGCACAGGCGAAACCGGCCAAGGCCGGTTGCCACCGCTGCTAACGCGCCTCGGCGCGTTTCGTTGGTCACCGGATGAATCCGGCGTCTGGCACAGGCTACGCGGAAACCGGCCAGGGCCGGTTGAATCGTAGGGGCGATGCATTGCCGTGAACACACGGCAGGATGAATCGTATGAGCAATGCATCGCCCCAGGGCGAGTGAGCCCGTATGTAGATAGATCCTCCCCGCCCAGTTATGATTATGGGTCTGAATTCTGATTGGGGTTGAGTGCATCAGTGGATCATCAAAGGTCGGGAGTGAAATGCCCCATGGGGAAAAACCCCGCCGTGTAGACAGACCAAGCCTCGAGAGAATGAAGAGAAACTTGAGCGTACTGTTGTATAGCTCGGATACCAGGTCATGACAGGGATCCTCGAAGGCGCGATGGTTCAACCGGATGCACACGGAATCGAGGGTGACAGGGGTAATATGGAGGTGACAGGATGACCCGTGCGGCAGAGGTAGAGACGAAGTTAGCCGTGGGCGTGGATGTTGGTAAGTCTGAGCTGGTAGCGGCGATCTGGGTGGTCAGCGAGAAACGCGCAGAAGAGTTGGGCGCGGTAGCCAACAGTGTGGAAGGGATCGCGCAGTTGATCCAGCGTGTGGAAGAGCGCCAGAAGGCATTAGGTATGTCTGGCGTGCATCTGGCCGTGGAACCCACCGGCAAGTACGAGGCTCATCTGGTGTATGAAACGCACCAGCGCGGCTGGCAAGTCAGCGTGGTCAACCCGGTAGCCGTGCGCGATTATGCAGGCAGCCTGGGACGACGAGCCAAGACGGATCAACAGGACGCCCTGGTATTGGCGCGCTACACCGCAGAACGCCAACCCGCCGCATGGACGCCGCCTTCCGAGGCCATGGATGAACTGGATATGTTGCTGTCGCGCCGACGCGATCTGGCCAGCATGCTGCAAGCAGAACGCAATCGTCAACACAGCTTTGCCTGGCGTATTCGTGTGGCCAGCGCTGTCCAGCACACGCTGGCAGAGAACATCCAGCATCTGGAGCGCGCCCTGGCCGAGATCGAGCAGGCCATTACCGATCTGTACGATCAGAATCCACCCATGGCCGAAGAGGCCGCACGCCTGGATACCATCCCTGGGGTTGGCCCCAAAACCATCCCGCCCCTATTAGCGGTCCTACTGCGCTACGATCAACTGACCGCCGGGCATGGCACCCACCGTGGACTGACCGCCTTCGTCGGTTTGGATGCCACGGTTCACACGTCCGGTACCAGCGTACACAAGAGAGGGCTCATCTCCAAGAAAGGCGATCCTATCGTGCGTGCTGCGCTCTACCAGGCGGCTCTGGGTGCCATTCGCGGCCACAACGCGGTTCATGCGACCTATGATCGGATGGTCGCTAGCGGTAAACCCAAGTTGGTAGCCCTGGTCGCTTGCGCGCACAAGATCCTGATTTGGGCATGGCATATCTTCCGTAATAAAACGCCCTACGATCCCGCTTTGCATGTCAAATCGGCTTGACATCCAAGAGAGAATCTACTTCGCGCCCAGCGGGCGGTAAAACACCTGGTCGTTGGCCGGGTCAATCCCTTCAGCGGCCAGGATGCGCCCGTTGTGGCTGAAGACGCAGATAGCAAGAGGGCGAATGCGATTGGTAGTCATAGATATGTTCCACTTGGATGGTTATAAGTAGAATCCCGTTTTGTTCGGACGCTAACATCGCAGATTGCGCTAACCTGATAAAATATCGATAACGAGATGGCAAGGGCTATACTGTTTGACCTTGATGAAACACTCTTTGATCGAAGTGCTTCGATCGATGCTTTTCTCAAGCGGCAGTACGTCCGGTATAAGCTAACGCGTCAATCCAATAAAGCTTTTCAAGATCGATTCAAAGAATTGGATGAGCACGGGTATGCTGATAAGCAGAGAGTTTACCAAATACTGATCGACGAGTTTGCAATCCCGGCTTCTATTGACGAACTCTTAATAGACTTCCGCAGTTACGCCTGGGTCGATAGCCAACTGTATCCGGACTCCTTATTAGTATTGAACCAGTTACGAGGGGTGGGATATAAACTGGGCATTATTACGAATGGTTCCTATCAATCACAGACAGCCAAACTAAATTATTCCGGATTGATGTCCCAGGTGGATATTGCCCTCATATCCGAAGAAGAGGAAATCAAAAAGCCTGAAGTCGTTATATTTAGACGTGCTGCGGATAGGCTGGGGGTGAAAGCAGAGGAGTGTGTTTTTGTTGGAGACAACCCGTTGGCAGACATAGAAGGGGCATGTAACGCTGGGATGAGGACTGTTTGGTGTAAGAGATCCTTGCAATGGCCGGAGGGGCTTGCTACGGTGCCTGATTACACGATAACCGCTTTGGCTGAGTTGCTGGCAATAACATTCTAAGCGCCTTAGACGGTCCGACAAGCTCTAATAGTGAAGCTGGAGTTAGCATTCTCGAAATTGCCGATTCACATTTCAAATGTGATAGCCCTACTCTTCGCTAAAGTAGTCCTGGTCGATGCGTTTGATAACGTAACTGGCTTCCTCGGTGACGGCTATATTGTGATCGATCATCAATTGTGCCAGGAGTTCACCATCGATCAGCACGATTTTCTTCTCTATTCTTCTAACATAGTCCCTGGCATCCTGTGAAAATTGCGAGGTGGTAATCAGCACCCCTTTACGCGCGCGATGTCCTTCAAGGCTCCCAGCAAAGGCTTGAACCACGGGTCGCCCGACTGAACCTTCCCACCGTTTGGCTTGTACATAGATCGCGTCCAGTCCCAGTTTGTCCTCTTTGATGATGCCGTCAATACCGTCATCGCCGCTCCGCCCGACGGCCTCCCCGGCGTCCCTGCGCGATCCACCATATCCCATCGCCACAAGTAGATCGATCACCAGCGTCTCGAAGAATGCGGGCGAGGCCTGTTTGATCTTATCGAGTAGTTCCTGCGCAAGTGAACGCCTCAGGTTCTGGTAGCTGGCCTCAAGGGTTTCTTCCGGGGTCTGGATGTGAGCGCTCGCAGTATCGTCTTCGTTACCGTTGATCTGGTGTGTACTATGGCGCGATGCAGCGAATTCCGGAAACTGCATCAAGAACTTGATGTTGAGTGAATCTGGCGCCGTCCTCAATACATCCAGTCCACGCGGCGTAATACGATACTTGCCTCTTCCTGTAGAACTGATCAACCCGGCCATCTTTAGATAGGACTTAGTCCAGGCAACCCGATTGTCAAACCTGCCCTGCCTGCCACTCGGCAGCATCTCATTTCTATCTTCCGCACTCAGGTTTAACTGGCGCGCCAGTGTGTCAGCAACTTCGGAGCGAGTGTGTTCCTGGTTATCACCGGTGATTCTTAATAGAGGCAGTAACAGACTTTGAAAATCAGGAATAGCCATGTGTTTCGACTCCGATTGGTTTTTCGACTAACTGTTTACAGGATCGTCCGGGGGGACAGATGGTATCAAAGGATCGAGTGCCGTGAGTAGCCCTGGAAGCTCGTTCGTTATAACGCGCCATACTCTTTCAGCGGTTATCTCGCCATAGTCGTGAATGATCAAATTACGCCGTGAGATGAAAGCATCCCACGCAATATCAGCATGGGATTGCTTGAATCCGATTGATACTTGGCGTGCTGCTTCCCCCAATACGGCTAATTGTCTCTCGACAGCGTAACGTAGAATCTTATTGGCGGCGAAATGCTCTGCAGTGACATGAGCTGTGAATTCAAGAATGTCACGCGCCGCCTCGCGCATGTCCCATAGGAACGCGATATCGCGGTTTTCAGGCCGCATAAATCACCCGACTGGTTTTCAGTATCTCGCTGCGGCGAAATGGGTTGCGCAGCGCTGCTTTTTCAACCAGATCGACGTTGCGTCCGAATATCGCGCGCAGTTCGTTCTCCATCCGCCTCAGATCAAATAAGCTATACGGCGCATCGGGCGAGAACGTGATAAGCACGTCGATATCGCTATCTGGACGAAAGTCATCGCGCAGAACGGAACCGAACAAGGCAAACTCTCTGACTTGCCAACGCGTGCAGAAGCCAGCGATTTTGTCGTAGGGTACGGTCATGTTATTGGAGACTGTCGCTTCCATCGACCCACCTCAACCTCCATTCTACTCATGCGGGATAATCATAGGCGAGGTAATGGCATGAGCAACCTGAAACCGGTTCTGGACTTCGTGCGCGCGTTGCACGACAACAATAACAAGGCCTGGTTCGAAGCGCACCGGGCGCAGTACGACGAGGCGCGCGCCTGTTTCGAGGACTTCGTGCAGGATGTCATCATCGGCGTGGATCAGTTCGACCCGCTGCCCGGCCTGCGCCCCGCGGACTGCATCTACCGCCTCAACCGCGACATTCGTTTCTCGAAGGACAAGTCGCCCTACAAAGACTATATGGCTGCCGTCATCGCGCCGGGCGGGCGCAAGTCGACGCGCTCGCCTTACTACGTGCATCTCAGTCCGGGCCACTCGATGCTGGCGGGCGGCGCCTACCAGCCCACGAAAGAGCAACTCGCGCTGATCCGTGAGGACATCGCGGCAGGCGCGCCGGAATTGCACCGCATCGTCGCAGCGCCCGACTTCCGCAGGTACTTCGGCGCATTGGAGGGCGAGCGATTGAAGACCGCCCCCAGGGGTTATCCCAAAGATCACCCGCAGATCGAGTGGTTGAAACTCACCTCGCTGACAGCCCATCATTCGCTGAGCGACGAAGATGTCTGCGCGCGGGACGCCGACCGGGGCGTGATAAAGGCCTGCGCGGCGCTCAAACCATTCCTCGACTGGGTGAATGCGATACAGGCGCTGGCGCCCGCCCCGCGCGAGCGTTAGAACCCCTATAATGCAGCATGCAGAAACCAGATCGCGGTAACGAGTACGCATGACTAACCAGACAGAACAGCAATCCGGAGAAAACGTCACCCTGCCATCGCCGCAGACGCTGTTCCGCATCGTGGGGTTGCGCAAAGACTTCGATAAAACCCTCCAGAGCGTCTACCGTGCCACCTCGGCGCAGCCGACCTCGCAGGAAGGGGCCGCCTTTCAGCGCATCGTGGAAGCAACCAGCGCCACCGATGTCGTCAGGCTGGCCTCGCTGTCGCGCGGCGTGGCCCAACTGGTCTGGGTTCAACGCATGACCGAGTTCGGCGATGCCGCCGTACCTGCTATCGTTCGGCGGCTGAAAAGTTCGCAGTCCATCTTCGATGAAGATGAGCGCCACATCGTCGTCGAGCGCCTGATCGGCGCGTTGAAGCGGCTGGGGACTCCGGGTGGCCAGGCGCTGCTCGATTGTTTCAACAATCTGGACGACTACTGCCAGAGCCTGGCAGCCGTGACGCTGGGTGTGCTCAATGTCGAGGCAGCCCGCGACGCGATCTGGCGTTTCTTCCAGCGTGTCAGGAAATACCCGCAGCCCGACTACCTCGTCGGCGCGCTGTGGGGGTTGCTCGACTTGCAGCATCCACAGGCGGATGAGGTGATGGCGGAGTTGATGAACAGCGGGCGTTTCTTTGCCGAGCAATATCCCCTTGCAGCGCTGGGCGGCGGCACAGCCTGCGTGCAACCGCTGATCCGACGGCTGTCCGGCGCTATCGTCGGCGCGGAGCGCTACAAGGACGAACGCGATGATATCCTGCTGGCGCTGGCGGCCATCGGGCATCGGTTGGGACTGGAGGCGTATCGCGCCGTTCTGAACGAATATGTGAAGCCGGAGCAGACCGTGAACTCCATCGTCGATGTGGCGGTACAGAACACCCCCGAGCGGATCGCCGGCTACTTCAAGATGTATTTCGCGCCGATCGACCTGCCGGAAGAAGCTGTCGCCGGCGGATCGTAAGCGGAATCTATAGACTCCCGGAATCTCCGAAATTCCGGGAGTCTGGTTTCCAATAAGTCTGACTTCTCGCAGAAGTCAGACTTGTGCTGAGAGACGATGGACAAAGACGCACACATCACCACTCCGCTCGGTGGATTGGTCGCCTTCGCGGCGTTGGTCGTGTGCGCGGCGCTGGCGAGCCGCATTCCCGCCACGGCAAAGCCGAACGCATCCCCGCCAGGTGGCGTACAGGCGCCGGCCGCACCTGCGGCGATTGAGATCGGCATAAACGGGGCATGCGCTGCGCCCACCGTATTGAACGGCTCGATTACCCTGGCCGGCAGCCCGACCCAGACTGGCCGCCTGCTAGCCACCGACATCCCCGGCGTATGCGGACAGACCACTTCGTGCGCGGTTTACGATTCGTCCACTTATCCCTACCAGCAATTTGATTTTCACAACAATTCGACTGACGCGCAGTGCATGACGGCCACGCTTGACGCGCGCAACTGCGCCAACCGGGTGTTCAGTACCGCTTACCTGAACAGCCACAACGCGAGTAATATCTGCCAGAACTATCTCTCGGCCATCGGGCACAGCACAGATAACGTCTTCACCTATTCCTTCCTGGTGCCGGGTCTTGCATATTTTTCCATCGTCAACAACGTCATCAACGACGCCGATCCGTCACTCAGAGTCTGCGGCAGCTATACGCTGTCGGTGCGCCCATGCAGCACGAATGTCTCGGTCGTTGCGACTCAGACGCTGGCCGGTCCCGCCACCGTGACCGCCAACGCTAACGGCACGGCGGTCATCACCTACAACCTGTCCTATAAAAACACCGGCAACTATACGGTGGTCGTGCCGTCTTCCAACGTAGTAGAGACGGCGCTGGCGCAGCCGCCGAACTACCCGGTGCTGAGTTACGGGCGCGCCGGCGGCATCATCGCCCCCGGCGGCACGACGACGCAGAGCGTGGCCGTGGAAGCGACGAACGGCCTGCTCAATACGTGCGTGCCCACGACCTATACGCTGACTGCCCGCCTGAACGCGCAGGCCTCGGTCTATGGGTGCAATTGGGGTAACAGCATACCTCCAAGCATTGTTATGACGGGCACGTTATTACCAGACAACTATCTTGATGAGGATAGCTATGGGTTTACTGCGCAGGCAGGATGGAATGTCACAGTGACGGTAGAAACCCTCGATGCCGCGACAACGTTCGACCCGAAGGCATGCATCAGTGATACACCACACGGCGCATGTCTGCTTGGTTTATATAACGATGACGCGATCCCTTGCGGTTATCAAGACCCTTTGCCAAGCATCTGCCCAAGGTTCAACGGGAATCTTCCGCCAGTAGCAGGCGGGATTTA
Organism: Chloroflexota bacterium; assembly: GCA_023382055.1. GTDB lineage: Bacteria > Chloroflexota > Anaerolineae > J036 > Brachytrichaceae > CAIXPS01. Next base: position 4,011 of record JAMCQN010000193.1, on the reverse strand, counting down.
CTACTTGCGTGTAAATCCATATAGCACGCAGAGTTTCGCGGGCACCATTGGTCGTTATCGTGCGACTATTACTATCAGTACAACCAACACCGGGTTATGCCCATTGGTTCAGGTGCTGGATAATGGGTCGCGCGCTTTCCTGGCGCCGACCAGTGTTGATGCCGCCGATGCCATTACATCCGCCATCACAGCCACTTCCCCGCCGGTGACGGTGATCCTGCCCGCCTCGAACCCCGCCAGCCCGTCGTGCGTCCGTCTCTACATGCCGATCATGAAACGGTAGGCGGATGGAGCAGGCCACAGCATTGCTGCGGCACTTGCGCACTTTCATAACGCTTCGCAGCGAAACAACACAACTGCGCAACATTGACACCCGCAATGTTTCCCTATAGTATACGTAGTGTGATATTCATGTAAGTGATCATCACGGCACTTCATAACCACACCACAAGGTGTCGTTGAGCGCATCGCAAACCACCAGGAGGTTGCCGGCGCTCATCACGCAGACACCGCAACATACTTCATCGCGCCCACGGCTGCGACGTTAGATTTTCTGTCGAGGCAGGTTCTAGGCGATGCTGGATCAGGCTGACGAAAACCTATCGACATGGATCGGCCAGGTTCTGGGGAACGTGGCGGTCACGCTGGCCCCGCCCGCCGATGCGCCGTCCGGCGAAGGCGTCAGCGTTTACCTGCTCTCGCTGGCTAACTGCCCGCCCCCGCGCACGGCGGATCGCCCGCCCCTGCAGATCACGCTGCGTTACCTGGTCACCACCTGGGCGGCCACGCCGCAACGGGCGCACCAGTTGCTGGGCAATCTGGCGTTTGCAGCCATGCAGAACGCCGACTACACGGTCGACCTCGACCCGCTGCCGGCGGATTCCTGGCTGGCTCTCAAGCTGACCCCGCGCCCATCGTTCATCCTGAGCCTGCCGGTGCGCCAGGAACGTCCCAGGCTGAAAGTGGATTACGTGCGCAGCGCGCTGACGGTCAAACCCGAGCCGATGACGACGCTGTCCGGGCAGGTAGTCGGCCCGGGCAATATCCCCATCCCCGGCGCGCGCGTCGAACTGACCAGCCTTAACCTGTTCAATTACACCGACATGAATGGGCAGTTCCGGTTTCTCGGCCTGCCGAGTCAGGCGGGAAAAACGAACCTGCATATCCTGGCCAAAGGACGCCAATTCGATGTAACCGTCGATAGTCCGCCTGATAGCGATAAGCCCGTGGTTATCCAGTTTGATCCGCTTTCGACTGAATAGGAGTGATGACGTATGCCTACTTACCTGGCCCCCGATATTTATGTGGAGGAGATCCCCTCCGGCACCAGGCCGATTGAGTCGGTCGGCACCAGCACGGCCGGCTTTGTGGGAACAGCCCCCAACCCGAAGGCGCACCTGACCGAAGCCTATCCAATCAACAATTGGACGGAATTCGTGCGCGAGTTCTGCACGGCGCGGGTGAATAACCAGGACAAGCTGATGCCGAGCACCAACCTGTCGCAGGCCGTGTACGGTTTCTTCCTGAACGGCGGTTCGCGCTGTTACATCGCCAATGTGCCGGCCGGTCAGGCGATTGCGGGCGGCGCAGGGGCGAAAACGGGTCTGGCCCTGCTGGAGCAACTGGATGAGATCGCAATCGTGTGCGCGCCCGGCTGCACGGATGCGGTGTCCTACGATGCGGTCATCTCCCATTGCGAATCGCTGAAGAACCGCGTCGGCATTCTCGATGCCCCGCTCGACGTGGACGCCACCGACATCGATGCGCTGACCAAGACAGCCGAGCCGCCGTCCGCCCCCGGACCGGGCGGCGGCGGGTCCGGCGGCAACGGGCGGCGGGGCGGATCGACGCCGAGCAGCCAGCCGCAGGGGCTGAAGCCCCGCCAGTCGGATGGCGGCTATGCCGCCTTCTACTTCCCGTGGATTCAAGTACGGGATCCGTTGCCGCCCGCCAACCCGGATCCCAATGCGGCGCAAGCCAGCGTGCTGGTCATGGCGCCGCCGTCCGGGCATATCGCCGGGGTGTGGGCGCGCACCGACGGTACGCGCGGCGTGCATAAGGCGCCTGCCAACGAGCCGGTGCGCGGCGCGTTGAAACTGGCCTATCCGCTGACGCGCGCCGAACAGGGCGAGTTGAACAGCGCGGGCGTGAACTGCATCCGCACTTTCCCGCGCGAAGGCATACGCGTGTGGGGCGCGCGCACGCTGGCGGCCTCGGCCAGCGAGTGGCGCTATCTCAACGTCAGGCGCCTGGTCAATATGATCGAGGAGTCGATAGCGCTCAACACGCGCTGGATCGTCTTTGAGCCGAACGATATGACGCTGTGGAAATCCATCCGGCGCGATATCTCGGCTTTCCTCATGCGCATGTGGCGCGACGGCGCGTTGATGGGCGCGACGCCCGCGCAGGCGTTTTTCGTCAAGTGCGACGCGGAAACCAACCCGCCCGATGTTATCGATGCGGGGCAGGTGGTCGCCATCATCGGCATTGCGCCCGTCAAGCCGGCCGAGTTCGTGGTATTTCGCATCAGCCAGTACGCCGGCGGCGTAGAGACTGAGAACCTAGGAGCTTAACCATGCCTGACCAGGTAAATGATCCTTATCGCGCCTATAACTTCAAGCTGACCTTTCAACCGAACATCACCGAGGCGCATTTCACCGAGATCAGCGGCATCGGGATCGACGTGCA
>JAMCQN010000193.1:560-1313 GCA_023382055.1 Chloroflexota bacterium | reverse complement strand
GGCTGACCTCGTCGCGCGAGTTGTACGACTGGTTCATGACCGCCGTCAACGGCAAAGTGGTGCGCCGCAACGTCTCCATTCTGCTGCTCGACAGCGATAGCGTGGCCGAGGTCACGCGTTGGGATCTGGTGAACGCCTGGCCGAAGCAGTGGCGGGGTTCCGTCTTGAACGGCCTGGCGCGCGAAGTGGCGATAGAGAGCCTGACGCTGGTATACGAAACCCTGGAGCGCGCCTGAATCTGACGGTTCATAAAAGGGTATAGCGTGACACACAAGCCGGGCGGGTTTAAGCTTTGGGCGCATATCGTCGTGCACGGACTGCAAACTGTGTTCGCGGCGACGACGCGCCGGCTCGAACAGGTTGACCAGCGCTTGATGCAGGAGACCGCCGAGAAAGAACGGCCTGTATCCGGTTCCGCAGGCGGTCCTCCCGCGCATTGGCTGTCTAAGGTGCGCGGCGGCGGCCCGCCGGCGCACTGGCGCTGAAGCCTCGCCAACACCGCCAGTGAAACAGATCGCATCGAGACCGCCCATGGCGGCGGCCATGCCAGCAATTGCCCCGCGGAGGCGGTGTAGGTAGACACCGAGCGCGAGAACGGCGGACGGCTCGCCGGCAGCCTCTGCTTCGAGCACCTGGCGCATGTCCGGCGTACCCGCCAGACCGAAGAGCCCGGAACGGTACTCGAGGGTCGAGGCCAGCTCGGCGGGCGGCATGCCCACGTGCTCCTCGAGCCACAGCACTAGGCCAGGGTCT
>JAMCQN010000193.1:0-550 GCA_023382055.1 Chloroflexota bacterium | reverse complement strand
GCTGGAGGATATCCGCCGCCGCGCCGCAAACCCGGACAGGCTGGAGACATTCGACGTCACCGTGCAGTCGCCGGAGCCGGAGCGTGCGCCGCAACCTGAGGCGCAGCCAGAGGATTCGCAGAGCGCTAGGATACCGGCTGAAGCCTCCGTATCCAAGGAAGGGACGCGGCACGAGGATGCACCAGCTAAAGCCCCTGCATCCAGGGTCGAGGCGAGGCGCAAGAAAGCACCGGCTAAAGCCTCGGCATCCAGGGTCGAGGAGCGAGGTGAGAGGAAACCGGTTATAACCTCCGCATCCAAAGTTGGGGCGGGGCGAGGGGGGAAACCGGTTATAACCTCCACATCCACGGTTGGGGCGAGGGGGGAGGGGACACCGGTTATAACCTCCGCGTCCGGATTCGGCAGGTTCATCCAGCCGATAGTGGCGGTTCGGCGCGCTGAATTGCCACAGGCCAAGGCGCCGGAGAAACCCCGCACAACGCTACCGCCTGTAGCGCCAGTGATCACGGCGCGCAGCCAGCCGGCGCAAGCTGATAGCCGGCCTGACACA
>JAMCQN010000009.1 GCA_023382055.1 Chloroflexota bacterium | reverse complement strand
TCGGTCGTTCCACTGGCCGACCGCTTTCGCAGAACCTCATACCGACGGAAAATGGACACGATGTTGTGAGACATATGTCAAATTAACATTGTCGGAAAATGGGACACGATGTCGTGAGACATGACATCTAATTACTAATCTCCAATCTCTCTTTTTATCCCTGGCGCTCCGCGATGATGGCCGCCAGTTGACCGATGGTGTCAAACGCCTCTTTGTTCAGTTCGGAGTCGTCGATGCGCACACCGAACTTTTCCTCGACAAACAGCGACAGATCGACCAGGTGAAACGAGTCGATCAGACCGCTGGAGATGAGCGGCGCATCGGGGGCGATCGCGCGTTTGGGCTGCTGCAGGATATCCCTGGCGATGTATTGCGCCAGGGCGGCATTGATATCGATTGTCATGGTGCACTGATTTTACTCAATTGCAGGATGCCATCCTTGAGATGATCGGCCAGCAGCGCCGCGCCGGCCGGCGTGTAATGCACCGCGCTGTTGGTGAACTGATCCATGGGGATGAGATTCCACAGGTCGAGATAATGCCAGCCCCCCGCCGCGGCGCGCGCTGTCATGAACGCGCGGTACTGGTCATAGGCCCAGCGGGGGTAGAAGAAGTCATAGCGGATATCGCTGTTGGCGCCGTTGCTGATCAGGATCGGTTCGTTGACGATCAGGAAGGGCGTCTTGCCGATGGCGCGCACGCCGGCGTCCAGGGCGTCGAAGGCCAGGTCAGACTGGTTGAGCGTCGGCGGCTTGAGGGTATGGAAGGTCGGGTCGGCGTCCAGGTTGATGGCCGCCGGCTCATAGGACGGGTAGTCCTGGTCGATGCCGGTGGCGGCCCACATCGCGCCGTAAATCTGCAGGCGCAGCAGGTCGGCCAGGTCGCGCCTCCGGCCGATCAGCGTGCGATCCCAGAACGACGGCGCGACGAAGCGCGGGTCGTTGGGGTTGATTTCCAGGCCATAGCGCTCGATCAGCCGGCGCGTGGGGCCGGGGTTGTTTTGCAGCAGCGGATGGAACAACTGTTTGTCGGGCGGGAACGATTCCAGCGTCACCAGCCACACCACCGCGTCGGGCTGGTACTCCGTGGCGGCGCGGTCGATGATCAACACGTCCTTCGCCAGCGAGAGGATGGGATAGCCCAGGTTGTACGCGCGCACTGTGCGGCCGTCCGCCGTCTTCAGGTTGGCGCGGTTGATCTGCGACGCCAGCGTGTCGCCCGGCTTGAGCAACCAACCCCACGTGGAGGAATCGCCGATGAGCAGCACGCGGAACTCGCCGGGCGGCTTCGGCCCCGCCGCGATCTCGTGCGAGGCGAACATGGCATCCAGGTTGAGCACGCTGACGTTATAGGCGCGCTCCGGGTGATCCCCATACGGCAGGCGCTCGCGCCCCGGGAAGATCACGTTGTAGGCCGACAGCCGCCCCAGCCACGGCAGCGGGTCGGCAGCCGCGAACAGCAGGTTGACCAGGATGAATAAAGCCAGCGCTTTCAACAGCATGCGCATGGGGCGGATGGTTGCGCTGGATGGAACGTTCTCAGCGGGTTTGTTGGCTGCCATCACATCGCTCCAAACAGTTTGCGGAATACATTCAAGGACAGGTCAAGGCTGGGAAGCGCAAACCACACCCACCCCAGCGCCACGTAGTGGAACGTCAGCAGCACACTGGCCGCCGTCATGATGCGCCGGAGCGCGGGCGAAACCTGTGCCCGCTCGGGGTCGCCAGCGGCGTTGCGGCGACGCATGAAATCGGCCCAGCGGTTGTGGGCGAACAATCCGAAGGCGTGCCAGGCCCCCCACGCGACGAAGTTCCAGGTGATGCCGTGCCACAGGCCGATCAACAGCATCGTGCCCACCTGGCCAAACAGGATGATGAACGCGGGCGAGCGGAAGAATCTGGCTGCCGGCAGCCAGGGCGTCTCTTTGGGGCTGCGCAGCGCGCGCGTGACCGGGTTGAAGAAATATGCCCGGAACCACTGCGCCAGCGTGATGTGCCAGCTATTCCAGAAGACGGTCAGGTTGGGCTTCAGGTAGGGCTGGTCGAAGTTCTCGGGCAACCGGATGCCGAAGCAGCGCCCCAGCCCGATCGCGATGTCGGTATAACCGCCGAAGTCGAAGTAGATGCGCAGGGCGTAGGCATACACCAGGAGCCACATCCACAGCGCTGAGTTGACCTGCGCCGCGCTGACGCCGTTGAGCGCCACCAGCGCCAGCAGGTCGGCCACGACGAACTTCTTGAACACGCCAAGCAGGATGCGCCGCCCACCTTCGATGATGTCGGCGGAGCGCAGCAACGGGGATGTTCCCGTCGCGTTGCCCGCACGCATATCCTTGACGAAACGCTCGACGCGGTCGATCGGGCCGGCGGTCAGCGCGGGGAAGAACACCACGTAGACGAAGAATTCGCTGAGCGCAAGCGGCTTAGTCGCCAGCGGCCCGCTGACGGCGAAGCGGCCGGTGGCGCGGTCGCGCAGCACGTGCATCAGGCGGAAGGCGATGTAGCTGAATCCCAGCCAGCGCAGGTCGAGCGCGGACGCCTGCGCCGTGTCCTGCCCGGTCAGGCTGCGCAACAATGCGCTGGCTGCCTGGCTCAGCGCATCGGTCTTCAGCACGACGAACACGGCCAGGATCAACAGGATGGCCCAGTTCAACCACGCCGGCCTGTTCCCGAAGAGAAAGCCAGCGCCGGCAGCCAGCGCGGCGATCAGCGCCAGACCGATCAGCACCGCAAGGATATCCGGCGGGCGCGACGGCGTCAGGCAGCACAGCGGGTCGACGTAACGCGTCAGAGCAATGGCGACGATCACCGCAGCAATGACCGCCAGCGTGATACCTGTGTCGCGCCGGTTACCAGCGCGCGGCAACCCCGTCACCGCGACCCACACGATCACCGTCAGCCCCAGCGATGCCGTGGGCAGCCAGAAATCCAGCCCGCGCACGGGCGTAGACGACTGCAGCCAGTACACCGCCAGGACGCTGCCAACCAGCATGACGGCGTTACGCGCCCCCAGCGCGACCGGCCTGAAACGCGCATTTGACCAGGCGGTCGCCAGCCCGACCAGCAGCGAAATCACGACGAAGACGATGAGGCTGGTCAGGTTCATCTAGAAGCCCTGATAGATCCACTGCGGAGCGTTGTCGGCGGTGGCGATGACGAGCGCGATGAGGATGAGGCAGACGGCCATGGCGATCAGGTTCTCACGCGTGAGCAGGCGCCGCAGCAGAGTGGGCTGCGCAGCGCGGTTCGATGACGGTTCTTGCATGGACGGTGTCGTTTCCTTTGGCGGGCGCGGTTCCCGTTACATTCGCGCGTACCCGGCCGCAGCGACATTGTAACAAGAATGACTGGTAGACGACACAATCATTTCACTGACAACCGTGTTATAGGAATCAGGATAGCAACTCGTAGTTAGGTTGTCAACTGTCCTATAGAATATTAGGATGGCTGAGAAGCAGAAAACTGTGTTACTAAACTTCCTTCCCCTGACCCCTCAGGATTTCAGCTTTACCGTGTATAGAAAACCCTATCAACAGGGTGATAAGAAAGGGGAGTTTCCAGGTTGTATACGCAGCAAATTACCGGCAAGTGCCGATCCAAGTATTCCCGAACAGGCTTACAGTGAATATTGGGCTTCATTTGTACCGTTAGCGGGATACGATGGGTTCGAATGTTCATCTTTCACTAATCAGGTCCTAACCGTCACCTACTTGTACAGATGTCTCAAGATTGCTTGTAAATTACACCTCTCTGATCGGGAATATCTACTTTCAAATGACTTCTACAAAAAGCGAGTAGCCTTTACACTGGTCGAATATCCTGAAGGATGTGAGACAGTATGGTTGGAGCCGTATTATTTACGCTCCCAACACAAGCTTGGTTTTCTAGTCGATTTTCATTTTCGCCTGTCCCAGAACACCAGGTTCTCTAGGCGTGTACAGCAGCTAAGTTTGAGCCTCGATAAAACCTACAGAAGCAATCGCGACTTCTATATTGATCGTTTTGAAAAGGTGCAAGTCTTTCTAAGGAATTTTTATCATCGTCTCTTCCCCTTAAGTGATGAGCCAGTGACTCTGGATGTAGAGAAAAAGTTTCTCGAGATGGATGTTAGCCTGCTTGATGTGAAAAGGTATATCGTCGCTGATAACCACACCACCAACTCTCAGTTTAATGGAATTAGAGAGTACGGACCCTTAGCACAAGCGCTTGCGTCAACTCGGATATGGTTCATATTTCGGGCCGAAGACAGAGCCTATGCGCAAGATCTTTTCCGAGCGCTCAGAGGCGATAGCTTTGAAACCTTCTTGGGCATGGAAAGAATGTTCAAGTTCAAGCTTAATAGCGGGAACGTGAGTGGTTATCCTATTGATGGTTTCAATCCTGAGCAGCTAGAGAAGTTAGTGACAGAATTGAGCGCGAGTGAACTAACTGACCCCATCTTACCAATTGTGATCTTTCCCTATAGTAAAGGTAACGACGAAAATGGCAGCCGTGAATACTATCTTGCCAAGCACACATTCCTTCGTCACCGCATCCCCACGCAGTTCATTCAACTCGACCGGCTGAAACAAAAAGAGCAAATGCGCTGGGCAATTGCGAATATCGGTCTGCAGGCATTTGCCAAGATGGGTGGCGTTCCGTGGATCGTCAAACCCCAGGTTAACAAGTGCCTCATTATCGGACTTGGACAGGCGCATGAGGTTGTTAATGGCGAAACCAAGAAATATTTCGCGTATTCGATCTTGACCGAGTCAACCGGAATTTATAAGGATCTGCAAGTGCTTGGTCGTTCAACTGCACAATCGTCATATATGAATGAACTAAAAAAGAACCTGCTAGGTGTATTTAGCCAATATCTTAACCAATATGACGATTTTGTCGTACATGCCTCGTTTGGAATACATAGATTCGAGCTTGAGGCAGTTCAGGAAGTATTAGACACAGTACACCATGACAGTGCACAACACAAACGCTTTGTAGTAATGAAATTCAATGATGATAATAAATATTTCGGTTATGCAGCAAGTAACAACAGCCTTGTCCCTTTTGAGAGCACGTGCCTAGCGTTATCCAGAGATGAGTTCTTAATTTGGTTCGAGGGGCTGCAATATAACAATCCACGCATATCCAAGCGAATCGGTCAGCCAGTGCATATACAGTTCATTTATCCACAGGATCTGAGCGATGAACAGAAGCGAGTTTACTTACAGGATGCAATCAATTTGTCTGGAGCAAACTGGCGAGGATTCAATGCCAAAAACTTGCCCGTTTCGATCTATTACGCTCAGCTAGTAGCTAGATACTTCCGCGAATTCCAATCTCTTGGTCTTTCAGAAGTCGATTTGAACACAATTCACCCTTGGTTTCTGTGAGTCTATCATGCGTAGCTTTAAGCGTAACGAGATAGTTCTGTTACTTGGCGCGGGCGCAAGTGTTGAGGCTGGTGTGCCATACTCCGGTCAGATGGTACAGGAAGTTGAGGGCTTGGTCACTGGCAATGATCGCGAGTGGGCACATTTTCTCAACCTCTACAACTTCGTGCGTAGTGCCATTTATTATTCAGAAGGTATACACGGACGTTTTAACCCCGGCTATAACATCGAGCGTTTGGTAAACACACTAGACGAACTGCGTAAAAAAGATGAGCATACTCTTTTCCCGTTTGTAGGTTCATGGAATCCAAAACTTGTCGAAGTAGCTGGGAATAACTTCATCCACGCCACAGAGTTACGGAACTCGATCGTTCAACGACTGCGCCAAGCATGGCTTCCACTCAAGCACGGAAAAGATGCAGAATACTTTAGCAGACTACTCGACTTCCAGCACCAGTTTGAGCATCCACTGCGGGTTTTCACGCTGAATTACGATCTATGTGTAGAAACCGCATGTGGGGATAACAATGTCGAGCGGGGCTTTGATGAGATGCACCTTTGGGATTGGCGCCGCTTTGACGACACACCCGCCACCGATAAACCTATTTTCCTCTATAAACTCCATGGGTCAAACGACTGGTATCGGCAGTCCAATGGAAGTCTTACCTATACTGACGCCTGTCAGTCGATTTCCGATTCGGCTGCAGCGATTATCTTCGGCGATGCATATAAGTTGCAGTACATTGATCCCTTTCTATTCTTCGCATACGAGTTCCGAAGATGGACGCTCGAAGCAAATGTGATTGTGGTTATAGGTTACAGTTTCGGTGACCAACACATTAACGGAATAATTTCACAGGCATTACACGCGAATACCCAGCGGCTACTTTTATCTGTGTCCCCTACAGAGAGCACAAGACTAGACGACATTGCCAGCACACTTGATCTAAAGGACAAGTGCCAGCTCCGCAGTATGGATTGTGGAGCAAAAAACTTTCTAAGTAGCCAACTTTCTATTAATTATCTGGCAAGCCTCTTCCCAGATACAAGTGATACTATGTTTTAGGCTAAATGTAGATGGCTTACGCCCGGTTGCGGTACAGTGCGGGATCGACCGCAGCCGCCATTTTATTCTCATCCAGCCAACCGCCCAGGAAGGCGTTGACGGCAGCGGCTTGCTCGCGCGGCGACTGCACGAGTCGGCGATAGTCCACATACAGCACGCTCATGTTCGGCTGCTCTGCCAGCCAGCCTGTGACCTGCTGGAGATGTCGCTCGAACAGGGCGGCCATCTCAGTGTCGCCGATTTTGTCGCTTGGCTCCCCGCGCCGCTCCAGCATGCGGCGCTGCGAGGAAAGGATCTCCTGCATGTTGCGCTGCATGAAGATGACCCTGTACCGCTCGTTCGAAGGCAGTTGCGCCAGCAGCGCGGAGATCACCTTGATAGCCCTGCCCCGCGCCGACGGCAGCCAGGTCTGGTCCTGCTTGAGTTGCTTGACGCGCTCGAACTCGAAGTAACCGCGCGGGTTGTCGTCGTCGGCCTCGCGGATGTGATCGACCAGGGGCGGCAGACCGCCGGCTTCCAGCATGCTCATCATGAGCGACGTGCCGGAGCGCGGCAAACCCGATACGATGGTGATGAGGGTGCGATCCTGTGTGTTCATCGGCGCTGTAATTTCACTCGCTGCGGATCAACGACCCACAAAAGTCACATTCGACCGTATTCGCATCCACCCAGTCCGCCTCGTCGGCGCGCATGGGCGCGCCGCACTTCGGGCAGTTGGTGGGCAACTGGCCGCGGCGCTGGCCTGCGCCGAAACCGGGGATAGCCGGCAGCGCGCCGATCTGCGCGCCGAACTCGGATTGCAGGGCAGCCGCTTCCGCCTTGAACCCGCCGCCGTTCAGCTTGCGCGTGATGTTGGCGAAGAACACCGGCGCCCGGCGCGCCATGCGATATTGCAGGAACAGCCCCAGGGCGGAGCGCGCGTGGGCCAGCGCCGCCGCGCCGTCGCGGCCGTCAGCGTAAGCGTGCGCGGCGCGCGCATGCACATTGGCGGCGCGGCGCGGATGGTTGCTGTTTTCCAGCTCGCGCGCCAGGCCCGCCAGCAGGGCCGCGCCTTCCGCAGGTCTCCCGTTTGCGATCAACTGGTTAGCTCGCGTGAGAACAGCCATGCCATCAGGACCGAATGGCCTCATTTGATTTCTAAAAAGTCGCACAGCAGTATCCTCCAGGCTTCCGGAAGTGTAAACCATTAAAACAACTTCGAGTTCTGCAAAAAGTAGACTCCCGGAATCTCGCAGATTCCGGGAGTCTTGGCATCAACTCCGAGTTCTGCGAGAACTCGGAGTTGTATTGGCGGCATACTTTGCGCACCGCCAAAGAAAATGCTGGAGCTTGCATTACACTTGCTGCGGAGTAAGCTATGCCGAAGCTATCGCAACTCGCCCTGAAGGCGGCGATGATCTACCTGATCCTCGGCGCGCTGGGCGCCGCCGCCTACTGGATCAACGCCATGTGGCCGTTCTGGCCGCCGGTCAGCGCCATCAGCCCCACCTACCTGCACCTGATCGTAGTCGGCTGGCTGACGCAACTCGTCATGGCGGTGATGTACTGGATGTTCCCCGTGATATCCAAACAACGCCCGCGCGGTTCGCCCGCGCTCGCGTGGGCGGCTGTCATCAGCCTCAACGCCGGCCTGCTGATCCGCATGGTCTTCGAGCCGTGGCGCGCTCTGCAGCCGACGGCGCTCAACGGGTATGCGCTGGCCCTGTCCGCCGTATTGCAGGTGTGCGCGGCGATATTGTTCGTGGGGGTCAGTTGGGCGCGCGTGCGCGAGCGCGGCGGCCAGTGATTCGAACGGAGAAGGACCTATGCCTCGATTGAGTCGCTGGCTCATACGCGCATCGATGCTCTACCTGGTCGTAGGGTTTACGCTGGGTGGTTTGATCCTGGCCGCCAAAGGCGACGCCGTTGACGCGCGCGTGTGGGTGTGGCTGCTGCCGCACGTGGATATTCTGGTGGTCGGCTGGTTGATCCAGCTCGCAATGGGGATGTCCTACTGGATATTGCCGCGCATCCGCAACGCCGGTCGCGGGCCGACGCCGCTGGCTGCCCTGGCGATGGCGCTGCTGAACGTGGGGCTGTGCGCCGGCGCAGGCAGCGCCCTTCTACCCTACTGGTTTCCGGATCTCACCTGGACGACTGCGGCATTTGTGGCGGGGGTGCTGCTTCAAACCGTCAGCCTGGCGCTGTTTGTGGTCTACGCCTGGTCGCGCGTGCTGCCCACGATCACCGCCTCCGACCTGGCGCAACGCGGCAAGCGCTGATCAAAGCCCCTGACCGGCCGTAGCGGCATCGGGCTTGCGCGGATTGCGCACACTGCGTGTGGACCAGGCCGTCACGCCGATAAACAACAGCACCGCGCACACGTTGAGCAGCCCGCCCCACTGGCGCAGCGCGGGGTCCAGCAGCAGATCGCCGATCACGCGCACCGCCAGCGAGGCGTGCAACAGGATCAGGTGAAAGTAGAACGCCGGGCGATAGACGACCGGCACGCCCAGCACCGACGGCAGGATGATCGGCGCATGTCCGAAGATCATCGAGAACACAAAGCCGAGGAAGATCATGTGCAGCATGGCATCGTAGTACAGGCCGCCCAGGAAGTACGGCGCATAGACGATCCATACGATTCCCGCGCCGGCCATCCATACATATCCCGGCAGCAGGCAGGCCGCGATGAAACGGGTCAAGCCGCTCTTGCGGATGGTGTGGCGCGCGATGTCATATCGGATCAGCCAGACCGCCAGCAGAAACAGCCCCGCCCCGGCCACGCGCACGCCGGCGTCAAAGAAGAAAAGCGAGAGCGCCAGGCCGGCAAGAAAGACGACAATCGAACCTGCGAAAAGGCGTTTCGTCAGCGGGGTCAGGCGCAGCACGCGCGCCAGTTCCAGGCGTTCGCCGGCGATGGTCAGCACCAGAAAGCCTGCCCACCACGGGACGGCCTGCGCGATGGGCAGGTTCGCCCACCACAACACATTGCCCGCCAGCCACAGGATGGAACCGATCGCCATGACAGCGGTGTCCATGCTGGAATGGCGACGGTAGATGGTCGCGAAAATAGCCGCCAGCCCGAAAGAGGCGACGACGATCAGGCTGTGGCCGAGTAACGCTGGAAGCCCCGCCAGGATCAGCAAGGCGCCGATGGCAGACGCCGCCGGCGCGATGTAAGTCCATTTGCGCTTGAGCGCCACGGCTCGTTCCAGCGAGATCAAAGTGCCCAGGAAACCGGACACCATCAGTGCGCCATGCTGCACCGCCGTCGCTCCGGCAACGGAGGGCAGGTCCCATCCAAGCCGGATCAGGGCCGTCCACAACGCCGCGGTCAGGATGATCGCGATGCCGATCATCGCCGGCACGCGCCAGCGCCGTTTGATCGAAAGAATACCGCCGCTGCGCTTTATGTCCGTATCGGGTAATGCCAGGATGTTTTTCATACGCCAGTCCTGCGCTGATGATGTCCGGAACTGGCACTGAAGTCTTTGTCGTTCAGCAAACCAGGTCCGGCTGTCGGATCCTTCTATTAATCCTTGCGAAGGCTTTGATCCTTGCGAAGGCTCCAAGCCTTCGCAAGGATCAAAGAGGATCCGATGAGAAATCAGGTGGGTTGGCTTTTATCCTGCAACTGCTCGCCCAACTGCTGGATCAACTCGGCGACCAGGCCGGTCCAGCCGGTCTGGTGGCTGGCGCCGGCGCCGGCGCCATTATCTCCGTTGAAATACTCGTAAAACAGGATGTGATCGTGCCAGTTCGGATCGGTTTGCAGTCTGGCATTGTCGCCGTTGAACGGGCGGCGTTGCGCGTCATTGCGCGTGAACAGTCCGATCAGTCGCTGCGCCAGGTCGTTGGCGACGTTGTCGATCGTCATATACTGGCCCGACCCGGTGGGGCACTCGATCTTGAAGTCATCGCCGTAGTAGTGATGGAACTTCTGCAGCGCTTCGATCAGCAGATAGTTGATGGGAAACCAGACCGGGCCGCGCCAGTTGGAGTTGCCTCCGAACAGGCCGCTGTGCGACTCGGCGGGCTCATACGGGACGACATAGGTGGCGTCGCCGACGCGCAGCGTGTAGGGGTTGGTCTCGTGGTACTTGCTGACGGAGCGAATGCCGTGGTCGCTGAGGAATTCGGCAGGGTCGAGCGCCCGCTTGAGCAACCGCTTGAAACGGTGGCCGCGCACCAGCGCCAGTTGGCGCCGCTCGCCCGCGCCGGGGATATGCCAGTGCGACACCAGGCTGGCGAGTTGCGGACGATGCTCCAGGAACCACTCCAGATGCGTCTTAAAGGCAGGGAACATCTTGAGCGAATCAGGCTCGACGGTTTCCACAGCCAGCAACGGGATCAGGCCCACCACGGAATGCACGCGCATCGGCATGGCGTTGCCATCCGGGGTGTGCAGCACGTCGTAGAAGAACTGGTCCTGCTCATCCCACAGCGAGATGCCTTCCCGGCCCATGTCGTTCATCGCCCCGGCGATGTACATGAAGTGCTCGAAGAACTTGGTGGCGATATCCTCATAGACGGGATTCGTGCGCGCCAGTTCGAGCGCGATGGTCATCATGTTCAGCGAGAACATCGCCATCCAGCTTGTGCCGTCGCTCTGCTCGATATGCCCGCCCGTCGGCAGCGGGGCGCTGCGGTCGAACACGCCGATGTTATCAAGCCCCAGGAAACCGCCCTGGAAAACGTTGCGGCCCTCGGTATCCTTGCGGTTGACCCACCATGTGAAGAACAACATCATCTTGTGAAAAACCCGCTCGAGAAAAGCCGTGTCGTTGCAGCCCCGCTCGCGCTGCTCGATCTTGTAAATGCGCCAGGCGGCCCACGCCATCACCGGGGGGTTCACGTCGCCGAACGCCCACTCATAAGCCGGCACCTGCCCATTGGGATGCTGGAACCACTCGCGCAGGATCATCACCAACTGGTCCTTGGCGAACTGGCAATCCAGCAGCGCCAGCGTGATGCAGTGAAACGCCAGGTCCCACGCGGCGAACCAGGGATATTCCCACGTATCCGGCATGGAGATCACGTCGGAGGTGTTCAGGTGATTCCATTCGCAGTTTCGCCCGCGCTCGCGCTGCGGAGGCGGCGGCGGTTGGGCGGGGTCGCCTTCCAGCCACTCGCTGACATCGTAATGGTAGAACTGCTTCGACCACAGCATACCGGCAAAGGCCTGGCGCTGAATCAGTTTAAGCTCTGGCGTCAAACCGGCCGGCTGGACGCTGGCATAGAATTCATCGGCTTCGCGCAGGCGCTGCGCAAAAACATCATCGGACTTGCCGACAGGCTGCTCGTGCTCTTTGGCCAGCCGTAAATGGATCGTCCATGTTTCGCCCGACGCGACCGATTTCACGTAGTGCGCGGCGGCCTTGGTGCCGCGGCGCTCCGGGTTGACGGCGGCCGCATTGCCACGCACCACAGCCTCGTGAAACGCATCCTTGACATAGGGAGAGCCATTCGGCGCTCCGAATAACCCTTGGACATTGGTTTCGTTTTCAGTGAACAGGAGCTCGTCCGCGTCGGGACAGTCCAGGATGTAGTTGCCCAGCGTGGGATGGCGCGCGGCGATACTGTGTGATTGCCCGCCGCCGGACGCTGCGACCGTAGCGTTGTGCATCTCAGGGCGGCGGTCGTCGCGCCCCCACGACCAGGTGTTGCGAAACCACAGCGTGGGGAGGAGGTGCAGCGTATGCGCTTCCGGTCCGCGGTTGATCGCGCTGATGCGCATCAGGATGCCGTCGTGCGCTTCCTTGGCGTATTCGATGAACACGTCGAAATAGCGATCCTCGTCGAACACGCCGGTATCCAGCAGTTCGTACTCCGGCATAGTCTTACCCCTGCGGCGGTTCTCCACGACCAGGTTTTCGTAGGGATAAGCGGCGTGAGGATACTTGTAGAGCATCTTCATGTAGCTGTGCGTCGGCGTGTTGTCGAGGTAGTAGTAGCACTCCTTGACATCCTCGCCGTGGTTCCCCTCCGGCCCGGACAGCCCGAACAGGCGCTCCTTCAAGATCGGGTCGTGGCCGTTCCACAGCGCCAGCGCGAGACACAGGCGCTGCTGATCATCGCAGACTCCCCCCAGGCCATCCTCGTTCCAGCGATACGCGCGCGAGCGGGCATGGTCATGCGGAAAGTAATCCCACGCCGCGCCATTGGGGCTGTAATCCTCGCGCACCGTGCCCCAGGCGCGCTCGCTCAGATAAGGCCCCCATTTGCGCCAGGCCGTATGCGACTGCAGCCGCTCGTGCTCCTTCGTCTGTTTTTCCATCATGCTCAACCTCGCTGTGAAATGAATGGCATACAGCCAGCGCTATGCCCCGCGAAGCTGCTGCAGCCAAAAGCGCTCGATGGTTGTAGCGCGGTCTGCAGCGGGCGCATTTGCACGCCGGACTATTGTCCTACATTTAGTGCAGCGCAACGCCGCGATCTTTGTTCATAGTCGATGATCTGGTATGGTAGAGCCGTGATGGATGTGTCAAGCATGGCGAGTTTCGGGCGTGACCTGTGCGGCGATCCGGCTTTCGCCGGATCGCGCGAATGGCTGGTGACCAACGGCATCGGCGGCTTTGCGGCGGGGACGATCAGCGGGATGCTCACCCGCCGCTATCACGGCCTGCTCATCGCGGCGCTCCAACCGCCGCTGGGGCGCACGCTCCTGTGCGCGAAAATCGATGAGAGCGCCGTTTACGATGGCGCAACTTACGCGCTGGGAACCAACCAGTGGGCAGATCGCACAGTTGATCCAGCCGGATATACCTGTCTGGAGCGCTTCCATCGCGAGGGCGTCATCCCTGTCTGGACCTATGCCTGCGCCGATGCGCTCCTGGAGAAGCGCGTCTGGATGCAGCGGGGCGCCAACACCACGTACATCCGCTATACCTGCGCGCGCGGCTCAACGCCGCTGCAACTGACGTTGAAGATGCTGGTGAATTACCGCGACTTCCACGGCGCCACGCGCGCCGGCGACTGGCGCATGGATATCGCTGAAGTCGCACATGGGCTGCGCGTCCTGGCCCGCGCGGATGCTGAGCCGTTTTACCTGTTGTGCGATCACGGCGGCGCGGCGCCGGCGCATGACTGGTACCGCAACTACCGTCTGGAGTTGGAAATCGCGCGCGGCTTCGAGGGGATAGAGGACCATCTCATGGCTGGGACATTCCAGGTGGAACTGCCCCCCGGCGAGAGCGTCGCCATCATCGCGAGCACCCAGGCGGACGCCGGCCTCAATGCCGCTGCCGCCTATACAGCGCAGCGATATCATGACGAGCAAATGCTGGCAGCCAGCCGCCTGACTGGCGCCGGCGAGCCGATCCGGCAACTCGTCCTGGCGGCGGATCAATTCGTGGTCGAACGTCCAACGCGCGACGAGCCTCATGGACAGACGATCATCGCCGGTTACCCCTGGTTCGGCGATTGGGGGCGCGATACGATGATCAGCCTGCCTGGCCTGACCCTGGCGACGGGACGGCCGGAGGTTTGCCGGCGCATCCTGCGCACGTTCGCGCAGTATATCGACCAGGGCATGCTGCCGAATCGTTTCCCGGACGCGGGGGAAACGCCCCAGTACAACACGGTTGACGCGACCCTGTGGTATTTCGAGGCATTGCGCGCCTATCAGGAAGAGACGCATGACGACAGCCTGGTGAAAGAGCTGTATCCCGCGCTGGCGGACATCATCGACTGGCACGTGAAGGGCACGCGCTACCACATCCAGGTCGATCCCGCCGATGGGCTGCTGTACGCCGGAGAGCCGGGCGTGCAACTCACCTGGATGGACGCCAAGGTGGGCGATTGGGTCGTCACGCCGCGCACCGGCAAGGCGGTCGAGATCAACGCGCTGTGGTACAACGCGCTGCGCAGCATGGCCGGCCTCGCGCCTGTCGCCGGCGCGGCGTCTGAAGGTTATGCCCGGCGCGCCGACCAGGTGCGCGACAGTTTCAAGCGTTTCTGGAATGAGGAAGCCGGATATTGTTTTGATGTGATCGATGGGCCGGATGGACGCGATCCCTCGCTGCGACCGAACCAGTTGCTGGCCGTCTCCCTGGCGCACAGCCCTCTCACAACCGACCGGCAGAAGGCGGTGGTCGACATCTGCGCACGGCAGTTGCTGACATCGCACGGGTTGCGCAGCCTGTCAGCCGGCGACCCGCGCTACGTCGGACACTACGGGGGCAGCCCGCAGCAGCGCGATGGCGCCTATCATCAGGGCACGGTATGGGCCTGGCTGATCGGCCCGTTTGTGGATGCCGTGCTGCGCGTCACCGGCGACCGCGCCCAAGCGCGGCGCTATCTCACGCCCCTGCTGGATAATCTAGGCGGCGGGTGTATCGGCAGCCTGAGCGAGATCTACGACGGCGCTGCGCCGTTCCAGCGGCGCGGTTGTTTTGCACAGGCCTGGAGCGTGGCTGAAGTGTTGCGCGCATGGCGCAACACACAGGGCTGAATGCGCCGGCTGCGGCGGTTTAGCCCGACCGGCGGATGAACCTGCCGACCAAGTGGGGCGCATTTCAGCGGCGTGTCCGCGCTGCACAGCGATGAGATGAGGTGTTACGCCATCCAAGGCGTGCGGCTGTCCCAGACGCGCAGCCTGGCGTCCAGCATGCTGGCCAGTTCAGCCTGCTCTGCGCTGCCCGCCAGATTGCGCATCTGGTAGGGATCGCGTGTGAGGTCAAAAAAGTAGTGCGGCGCGCCCGCCAGTGTGTGGGACTCGCCATGGAATGGCAACCCGTACAGATGCGTGGGCGTGCGGATGCCCACGCCGCTGCCCATCTCGATATACGCCCAGTTCTCGGCCAGCGCCGGCGTTGCATCGCGTAACATCGGCGTCAGGTCCTTACCGTGCATGTGCGGCGGTGGCTGCAGGCCGGCCAGGCTGAGTAAAGTGGGCGCCAGGTCAACCAGCCCGGCGACCTGCGAGCGGTTCACCTGGGGCGGCAGGCATCCCGGCCAGCGCACCAGCAACGGAATGCGCACCGACTCCTCGTGCAGGTCGCCTTTCTGCACGCGCCCGTGGCTGCCCAGATAGTCGCCATGATCGCTGGTGAAGACGACAATGGTGTCTTCGGCCAGGCCATTGGCTTCAAGGCTGTCCAGCATCCGCCCGACGGCGTCGTCCACCCACGTCGTCAGCCCGTAATACTCGGCAATGACCTTCTGCAGGGTGTAATCGTCGGGCAGGTCTTCGGTATAAGGAAGATGGAAGTTGTAGTAGCGGTAATCCCAGCGATACACCTTGAACCAGTGATCCTGGTCTGAGATGCGCTGCGACAGGTCTACGTTTGGGCGCAGCGGCACATCCTCAGGACGATACAGGCTCAGGTATTTTTCGGGCGCATCGCTGAGCGGGCAGTGCGGCGGGGAGATGTTGTAAAACAGGAAAAACGGCTGCTTGCCGGCGGCGCGCTCGCGCAGATAGCCTTCCACACGGTCGCATTCGTAGTCCACGCTGTAACCGTCCGGGACGAACTCCGGACCGCCGTCTTCCGTATAGCTCTGCCCGGTGTGGACATGGTTCACGCGCGGGATGATATAGCGGTCAAAGCCGACATCCTGCGGCCAGGAATGGATATGCCATTTGCCGATGGCCGCCGTGTGATAACCGCTGCCACGCAGCGTCTCGGGCAGCGTCCGGCTTTTGAGATGCGGGCGGCCTTCATGCGGATACTGAGGGAAATAGGCTCTGCCATCAGCGAACCCGATACTGACGTTGCCTACACCGCCGGTGCAGGCTCGGTTGTATTGACCCGACAGCATCACCGATCGCGCCGCCATGCACACCGGAAAGGTCGTGACGGCCTGCTCGAATCGCACGCTCTGCGCGGCTAAATTGTCGATATTCGGCGTTCGAATGACCGGGTTGCCGTAGCAGCCGGTCTCGAATGCGCGCAACTGGTCGCAGGTGCACAGGATGATATTGGGTTGTCTTGGCATGGTATTCCGGATTCTACCGGGTTATCACTGTACGCGCTTGATCGGATCGCGCATGCTGAGATCGACATTTCTCCTTTATGCCGGCAGCGGCGGCTGCAACTGGCCTTTGAACTGGCTGTGATAGAGATGGTGATAGAACCCGTCCAGCGCCAGCAGTGAGTCATGCGTACCGCGCTCGATGACCTCGCCGCCGTTGATGACGAGCACCTCGTCGGCGTCGCGAATCGTGCTCAGGCGGTGCGCGATCACGAAACTGGTGCGCCCCTGCATCAGGCGCAGCAGCGCATCCGGGACGTGCTTCTCGGTGCGCGTGTCCACGTTGCTGGCGGCTTCGTCCAATATGAGGATATCGGGATCGGCCAGAATGGCGCGCGCGAACGCTCGCCTGCCCACACCGTCACCACGCAGACAAATCACATCTTCGCCACACCCGGTGTGTGTGCGATTATCAAACTTGAGATGCTCAAGCGCAAGTCCAGGTTGAACCACTTTGCCTTGAAGGCACATTTGTATCTGCATGCTGTTCAATCGGCCTTCGCTGCCTTGCGCCAGTTGCAGCCTGTCGCGCTGGCTGCGTAACGTCAGTGAGTAACATTCTTACGCGACGCACGTCGCTCAGGCAAGTGATTGGGGTACCGTGTTTACGGTACAGCGACAGCATAAGACACAGTTGTGTGAAGGAGATACAACGATACATCTCACAGGTCTTGGAAACCTGTGAGATGATCAGGATACATGCAGCGGTCGGCTTATTGCGACTCTTTTGCCAGCAGCATTCGCTTGCGCTCGACCCCCCACTTATATCCCGCCAGCCGGCCGTTTTTGCCGATGACGCGGTGGCAGGGGATGACGATGGCGGCGCGGTTGTTGGCGCAGGCGCCGGCGACCGCGCGCACGGCATTCGGCTGGCCGATCTCGCCGGCGATCTCCGAATACGTGCGCGTCTCGCCGCGCGGGATGCGCCGGAGCTGATTCCATACCTTCCACTGAAACGTGGTGGCCTGGATATCCAATGGCAGGTCGGCAATGGATTGGTTGCCGTCGAGGTGGCTGAGTATGGCGGCCACCCATTGCCGCAGGTGATGGTCATCGCGCTGGATCACCGCGCCCGGATACTCGCGGCGCAGCGCCTGCTCGGCCTGACATGCATCGTCGCTGATGCTGACGGCGCAGATGCCGCGCTCGGTCACGCCGACCAGCAGCGCGCCGAGATAGCAGTCCGCCACCGTGTAGGCAATCGTGATGCCCTGGCCGCCGTTGACGTACTGCGCGGGCGTCATGCCGATGCCGGCATCGGCGCGTTCGTACACGCGGCTGGATGAACCAAACCCAGCGTCATAGATGGCGGTAGAGACGTTTTCGTTCCGGCGCAATTTTGTCTTCAAGTTGTTCATGCGATGAATCTCCGCATACTGGCGCGGCGTCATGTTGAGAATAGCCGCAAAGGCTTCCTGGATGTGGCGCGGCGCATAGTGGAAGCGCCGGCCGAGCGCTGCGAGCGTGATCTGCGCAGGGTCTTCGACCTGCCGAACGATGGTGTCGCACACCTGCTGCACCAGCGCCAGACGTTCATCGACGATGTGCGCCTGGCCGGGGTGGCAGCGTTTGCAGGGACGATACCCCGCGCCGGCGGCCAGCGCCGGCACGGCGAAGAACTCGACGTTCTCGCGCTTCGGACGCCGTGATGCGCACGAAGGCCGGCAGAACACGCCGGTCGTGCGCACACCGTAGACGAATTGGCCGTCGGCCTGTCTATCGCGCGCGAGGACCTGCCTCCATAGTTGCTCTGTATCCTGCACTTTGTTCGTAAGAACGCTTGCCTCACTCATGGAGCGATTGTAGGGCAGCGCGGTTGTGCAGGCTATCCGATTCCGGCAGTCTAATCCCCCCACGTCGACCTTACGCGCCAAATCTGCCATAATCAGTTGACAGTCCGTTCACTACACTCAAGGGGTTGCTATGGAAAACACTGAGTTGCTCGAACTCTACAGCGACCGGCGCATTCGAGCCGTTCTACTTCTTCTCGATTAACGCAGACGCCCTGCCGCATGATCCCTGGCGACCCGGCATGGTTTACATTCTGCCGGCCGGCGCGTTTCAGCAGCAGCCCCGGCAGCACTTCCGGGGCGTTGAGATCGAACTCACCCAGTGGGCCAGCCCCGAACCGGTCAAACCACTGGCGAAACTCGCCGTCCAGCCGCCGGATTTCCCGTTCCTGGCGCAGATCACCCGCACGACCCGGCAGTGATCCGCCGGCGCGCTGCAGCCAATCCGGACGCGTTTCCCTGGCTGGACGATTGAGCATCGGTTCAGGCGCAAGTAGCCGATATGGCCGATGGGTTGCTGTTGCGCAAAGTGCGACGGTCATTCCGGTTGCGGCCAGGCCGCAGCGCACACAGCAGGGCGGTATGCTGTGGCACAATACAGGTTCACTGCGCTGTCCGGCGCACAGCCCATGACCGGGTGGCCGGCGCCAACCGTTGTACGCGTTCCACGTCGAGGAGGACATTGTTGGTTGCGGAATATCTGCGCATGCTGCGGTTATTCAACCGGGATACGCGGTTGTATCTGGTCACTTCAGCGCTGTTCGGCCTGACCGTGTTTGGCGGGATCATCCCGGTTCTGCTCAACCTGTATCTGCTGCGTCTGGGTTACGGGCCCGAGTTCATCGGATTGCTCAACGCAACAGGCGCGCTGTCGGCAGCGGTTTTCTGCCTGCCTGCAGGCGCATTCGCCGCGCGCTGGGGCAGCCGCCGCGTTATGATCGTCGGATCCGTATTCCTTGCCATCGGCAACGGGTTGCTCCCGCTGGCCGAAACGGTTCCTGCTGCGTGGCAGAGCGGCTGGCTGCTGGGGATGAATATGATCGGCGCGTTCGGGCTGGCTTTGTATACGACGAGTTCAGGGCCATTTGTCATGGGCGTTGCCAGCCCTGCGGAGCGCAATCATGTGTTCTCGGTGCAGTTCGCAATCGGGCCGCTGGCAGCCTTCGTTGGGAGCCTGCTGGGCGGCTTCCTGCCCGGTCTGTTTGCCGGGTGGCTGAATACCACGCTCGAAAGTCCGGCGCCCTATCGCTATCCCCTCATGCTGGCCGCCACGTTGCTGCTGCCATCGGCGTTTTTCATGTGGGCCACGCGTGAAGTCAAACCAGTGTCGCCTGGCCAAATGTCCGCCGCCAAAGGGCAGGCGCCCAATATCCTCGTGGCGGTGCTGACGCTGGTCATCCTGCTGCAGGTGGCCGGCGAGGGCGTCGCGCGCACGTTCTTCAACGTGTATCTGGACGCCGGCTTGCGCGTGCCCACCTCCCAGATCGGCATATTGGCTGCGCTCGGCCAGTTGGTGGCTGTGCCTGCCGCGCTGCTCACGCCGCTGCTGATGAACCGTTGGGGCAACAACCGCGTCTTTATCGCCTCTGCCGTCGGCATAGCCGCCTGTCTGTTGCCCATGGCGCTGATCCCGCACTGGAGCGCCGCCGGGCTGGGATTCATGGGGGTTATGACGATGTCCGCAACCGCACGAACAGTAGCCAACGTATTGGGCATGCTCATCGTGCGGCCGGAGTGGCGGCCCATGACCGCCGGCGCCACATCGATGGCGGTGGGGTTGAGCTGGGCCGTCATGAGCCTGGGCGGCGGTTACGTGATCACCGCTCTGGGCTATCCCAGCATGTTCGGCGCTGGCGCACTGCTGACCGTTGCAGGCGCTGTGCTGTTCTGGGCCTACTTCCGCAACCAACAATGT
>JAMCQN010000195.1 GCA_023382055.1 Chloroflexota bacterium | reverse complement strand
GTGGCTTCAACGCTTGCGGCCGCAGTCGCGGAAACGGGTTCTGTGGGCGTCGCAGCGGGAGCGCTACAGGCAGCCAGTGCGGCGCTGATAATCAGCGCCGCACATAATATTCTATTGATACTACGGTTCACTCACTTTATTCTATCTGCAAGAATCGCGGGGTGCTTGGCGCGGCGCGCGAGCGTGCCCGCCGGATTGCATACGGCGCAAACACTCCCGGAATCTTAAGCTGAGCTTGCTCAGCCAGATTCCGGGAGTGTGCAATTTGAGTTTTACTGCCACGCCACGCCGTTGGTGTTGATATCTTTGCACTGGCAAGGCATGCGCACCAGCCCGCCGTGCGCGATCGCGCCGTCGTACTCCTGGTTTCCCTCGGACACGACCCAACCCGACATCGTGAACGGTATGTTGCCGCCGGCGGGCAGCCACTCGCCGTTGTATTTGCGCGCCAGGTGCAGGTGCGAGCCGCTGGACTCGCCGCCTTCGCACGAAGGATGCCCGATTGGAGAACCGGCGATAACCCGGTCGCCCACCCTGGCGCGGTCGGGCGTGCCGATGTGCATATAGAAGATGCTCCAGCCGATGCGCTCGTCGCCGCTGGGGTCCATCGCCTCCACCACCTCGCCGTTCACGCTGCGCGCGATGACGCCCGGCGCCAGCGCCGTGACGAACTGGGGCAGCGACATGCAGCCTGAGGAGCCGGACGGGGTGAAGTCGATAGCCGCCCACGGCGAACCCACGCCATAAGCCGCGTGCGGACCGCCGGTGATCAGCCAGGTCTCGCCCTTCGCCCAGGGCAGCGCCATCTGGGGTTGCTCCAGCCCATCCGGAACCAGTTGCCCCAGGTCATACTGCCAGGGATCGCCGAATAGCCGCTTGTAGGTCTGGATAAAGCCGCGCGCATCGTCCCCCATCGCCTGCATGTAGGTGGCGTGCGTGCTGACCGCCGCCAGGTAGTTTTGCAACCCGGCGGTGCCGGCGTTGATGCCGTCGCCCATGTAGGCGCGCCCGCCGTCGCCCAGCGTGACGAACAGCCGCGTCGCCAGCCGCCAGCCGTAATAGCCCTCGTTGAGCCGCGCGCCCGCCCAGGACAACTGCCGGCTGAAGGTGCGCCGGTCGGAGGTTCTGACGCCCAGCGGGTATCTCAGGGCGTCGCCGCCCGGATACGGGTTATCCACCCAGCCGCCCTCGTATTCGAGCAGCGCCAGCAGCAGGCGCGGATGCACGCTGAGTTGCTGCGCCACGCGTTCCACGATCTGCACGCCGGACATCTCCACGCTGTCGAACTTCTCGCTGTAGCGGTTCAGGTAGCCGTTGTGGCCGCTCATGAATTTGGCGACATCGAACTGCGCCGCCGTCGGGCTGTTCACCAGTTCGCTGTCGGGGATCAGCTTGATCGACGGCGCGTGATCCTTGATGGGCAGGCGGATCTTGATCGTCTGGCCGGCGCGCAGGTCGGTCGAAGAACCCATGCCGTTGATGCGCTGCAGGTCGGCCACCGTCGCGCCGATGGCCGCCGCGATGCCGCCCAGCGTATCGCCCTGTTGCACCAGATACGTCGAAGTGACCGTGCCGCTGGACGATACGCTGCGCAGCGGGTCCAGCGCGGGGGTCGGGCGCGCGGTTGGTTCGAGCGGGGCGACGGTCACCTGCGCCGCGGGCGTCCCGGCGGCGATGGCGGTCGCCCGCGCCGGCGAGGTGATGGATAGCGAAGCCGCATTCGGCGGCGGGTGCGAACAGGCCGCCAGCGCCGCGCAGGTGAGCAGTGTTGCGATGAGTGCGGCGGTCGCCCTTGCGAAGGCCGAAGGTCTTCGCAAGGGTATGGCTTTGTGTGTCATCGGGTTCATCGTCATTGCTGGACGGGCACGAGGTCGCCGTTCTGGTAGTAGCACGGGTTGAAATCAGACCCCACGATGATGCGGTAGCGCGGCCCATCCTTGTTAGGTTGGGCGATGATCTGATCGTTCCTGATGTTGAACGTGCGCTGCAGCAGCGGCAGCGCGCTGCCCTTGCGGGTGGTCGTAAAGTCCACGATCGTGGTTCGCGCATAGATGTGATCGGCCGGTTTCACATCGGCGATCAGAAATCCCAGTTCGGACAGGCGATCGGCGGCCACGATGCCGGAGTCGGTATCACCCGTGCCGTTCCATACTTCTATGGGGATGCCGTCGTTGGGGCGCTGATTCAGCGCCACCGTGAGCGATTGCTCGATGTAATCGCGCAGTTCCTGCCGGTTGGGGATGAGCACCGAACCTATCTCCGGGAAGGTGGCGGACTTCAAGCCGGCCGGGTCGATATACTTGCTGCGGATGATCGCATCGTTGATGCGGCCGGCCAGGCCGGCAAAGTAAAGGATGTTTTCCAGATTCAGGTCGGTGCGCACGTCCTCGGTGAAGCGCTGGTACAACTGCGGAACGCGCGGGAGCATGTCGATCTGGCGCGCCTTGACCAGCAGGGCGCGGATAAGGCGCTGCTCGCGCCGCCCGCGGTCAATATCCCCGCCCGGCACGCCGTAACGCGCCCGCACGTAGGCCAGCGCCTGCATGCCGTCCAGCGAGTAGACGCCGGGGCTTTTGATGTCAATCGTTTGCGTCGGCACCGCCGTCCCCGGCTGCCAGACTTCGCCGGTAAAGGTGTCCGTATACAGTTGCGTCACGGTCATGGGCGTCGCGTCGCTCCCCATGTAGTAAGGGTCCTTGGGAAAGACCTGGTAGAGCGGGCACGTGGCGACAACGCTCACACCGCCCAGCGTATCGACGGCGGTGATGACGGCGGTGAAATTCACCATGGCGTAGTAATCGACGTTGATCCCGAAGTTGTACTTGATGGTCTGCTTGAACAGATCGGAGCCGCCGTGCGCAAAAGCGGTGTTGACCTTATTCGAGCGCCAGCCGGGAATATACACCAGCGTATCGCGCGGGATCGACAGAAGCGTCACCGCCGGCACGTCCGGGTTGATGCTGGCAATGACGATGACATCGGTATTGGCAAACCCCATGTGCGGGCGCTGATCCACGCCCAGCAGCGCGATATTGACCGTGCCGCGCGGCAGATCGATCGGTTGGACCGGCGTGGGCACGGCGGTATCCGTCAATGCGTCGGTCGGGGTCAGCCCCGTGCTGGCGCCGGTGGGCAACGGCGTCAACTCAACGTCCTGCCCTGCGGCGGCCTGTGGTGTGATCGTCAGCGATGCCGTCGCCGCCGCTGTGAGAGAAGCTGTTTCCGTCGGCGCGCGCGTTGGGGCGGCGGCTGTCGCCACAATCGCCGTGTGCGACGCGCCGGACGCAGACGTGTTCGGCGGAACGATGATATTGACGACGATGGGCGTGGCCGTCTGCGCGGGCGGCTGGATGGGCTGTCTGGGAATCGGTCGCGGCACGATGCACGCGGTCAGTGCAATCGAGATCACTGCTGCAACCGCGACAATCGAGCAGCGCGCGCGAACAGGGCTTCTGCGTTTACATCGGGTAGCACGAACGGCTGGCATCGCTGGCTGAATCATAGCATCAAGCGCAGTTTGCCACATATCCACACACAGGCTTGTAACCTCGTGTGGAAACGCTGGGTTCATCGATGCGGCGACCGCCACATGTACGCCCCCTCCAGGCCTATCCACATGTCCACACACGCGCTCCTGCACAGCCTGTCAGTTCAGCAGGACAAACGCGGGCGCGCACGCCACATATAGGCTTTATATATAAGGCGCGCGATTTGGAATAAACAAGTCCCCACACGGAATAAACACCCGCCCGAACGCACGGGAACAGAAATACCCTATATGCAGTGCCACTCGCCCGCCGGCGCCCATAGGTAGGCCCTGCGCGCCTTATCCCCATGATCAACGTCCCTACTACTAAACACTACTGAATAAAGAGAGGATAATGAAACCCATGACAACATCAGGCGATCTTACTGCAATCAGCGAACGCATTCGCGCGGATTTTGTGGCGAAGACGGCGGCGCGCGATGCGGCCGTCACGATCTCGCGTGAGTTGATCCGCTATTGTTCCATGGCGATTCGAGCTTCACACCGGGATGAATGGGACGAGGCCGAGCGCCTGGTCGGCGAAGCCGTGCGCGTGGCGGGCCAACTGCGCGAGCACGTGCAGCCCTACCCGGAGCTGTACTTCACCGGTTATACCCAGGACGCCATGAAGGAACTGTGCGAGGCCAGGATCACACTGGCGATCGCGCAGGGCAAACCGTTCCCCGCGCCGGAGGAGATCAAC
>JAMCQN010000200.1:9299-20334 GCA_023382055.1 Chloroflexota bacterium | reverse complement strand
CATTTCTGTTGTCACGCGGTCCCATTCAACCAACGCATCTACTTCCGCTTCGATCTCTGCCATTAACTCGGTCTTTAGGTTTGCCTGTGTCATTCCCCCATTCTCGCCCCTTTTGGCGTATGCACCCAGATAACTGTTCAGCGTGTCGCTGCTGTAAAATCCAGGCAGCGCACATGCTTGCGCATATATTGTCAGGGGGCATATGGACGCCTTTCTCGTCATCGTTGTCATTTTTCTAGTCTTGGCGCTTCTGGTCGTGCTGTTCTTCCAGTTGAGAAAACCGGTGGGGAGCCTGGGCGATGTCTCGACCGCGCTGCAGAATCTCACCCAGTCGCTTCAGCAGGGCCAGACGCAGATCGCGACGCTGGCTGAGAAAGTCGCGCACCTTGAGCCTGTGGCGCAGACCGTCAACAGCGTGGAGGTGGAACTGCGCGGGCTGACCGAACGGGTGTCCGGCGTTGAACAGAAACAAATGGCCGCCAACCAGGGCATCAGCAGCCTGGCGACCGGGCTGGCGCAGACCGAAGCGACCATTTCGAGTCGGGTGGGCAACGTGCAGCAGCAATCGGCTGATTCACTCTATCGTGTCAGCAATGACCTGGCAGGCCGGCTTGGGCAGATTCAGAAGGAACTGGCCGAAATGCAGAGCAACGCGAAAGCCCGCCGCGATATCGAACAACTCACGGCGGATTCCATTCGCCGCCTGGAGGCGGTCATCGCGGGCACGCAGTCCAAAGGCTCCGCCGGCGAGAACATCCTGGAGATCGTGTTCGCCAAACTGCCCATCGAATGGCAGGTGCGCAATTTCAGCGTCGGCGGCAAGCCGGTGGAATTTGGTTTGCGCCTGCCGAACAACCTGATCCTGCCGATCGACAGCAAGTGGGCGGCCACCGGCCTGCTGGAGCAATTTATGGCGGCCAGCGACCCCGCCGACCAGCAGCGGTTGAAGGGCGAGATCGAGAAGGCCGTCATTCACAAGGCCAGAGAAGTGAAGAAGTACATCGACCCCAGCGTCACGGTGGCGTTCGGCGTCGCTGTGGTGCCGGACGCGATCTACGACTTGTCTGCGGGTATCCAGACCGAAGCCTTTCAGTTGAACGTGGTGCTGGTGAGTTACAGCATGTTTGTGCCGTATCTCCTGCTGGTATTCCAGATGGTGCTGAAGACGAGCCAGAGCATCGACCTGCAGAAACTGGATGCCTACATTCAAACCGCGCAGGCCAGCATCAAGGCGCTGCAGGATGAACTCGACGGACGCTTCTCACGGGCGATCACGATGCTGGGCAATTCGCGGGATGACATGCGGGCGCACATGAGCAAAGCCGGCAGCTCACTCACCAGTCTGCAGATCAGCACGAGCGCCTCTGCCGCCGAGTTGCCTGCCCAGTGACGGCGAGCATGCGTATCTGATACGATCAAAGGCAACCGCTGACCATCGCAGCGTATTCCGAGGAGAGAGATGAAAGAGACACGCTATAACATCGTCGTCGTCATATGCCATGACCTGGGCCGGCGCCTGGGATGCTACGGCGCGCCGGATGTGAGGTCGCCGCACATTGACGCATTCGCCGCAAGCGGGATCCGCTTTGAGAATAGCTTCTGTACGGCGCCGCAGTGCAGCCCTTCGCGAGCGGCGCTGTGGACAGGGCGATTTCCGCATGCCAATGGGGTTGTGGGATTGACCCACGCGGGCTTTGCGAACGACCTGAACCCCGCCGAGAAGCATCTCGCGCAGATTCTGCGCGCCGCCGGTTACGACTGCCATCTGTTCGGCATACAGCACGAGTCCCGCTCCGCCGAACGCTGCGGTTATGAGACCGTCCATCCGGGCGGCCCCTGCCGCAAGGTGGCCGGCGACTTCCGCCGTTTTATCGCCGAACGCCGCAGCAATGAGAAACCGCTCTTTGCGCAAATCGGATTCTTTGAGCCGCATCGGCCTTTCCCGCATGAGGATGTGGCGCCCCTGCCTCCGGAATCGCTGGCGATTCCCCCTTACCTGCCGGATATCCCCGCCGTGCGCGAGGATCTGTCCGACATCGAAGCGTCTATCGCCTCCGCGGACAGGGCGTTCGGCAGCATTGTGCAGGCGGTGCGCTCTTCAGACATCGCCGGCAACACCATCATCGTGTTTACCGCCGACCACGGCATCGCTTTCCCGCACGCCAAGATGACGCTCTACGATCCGGGCATCGAGGTCGCGCTGATAGTGTCGGCGCCGGGCGCGCCGCAGGGAATCGTGCAACGCGAGATGATCTCGAATGTGGATGTGTTGCCCACGCTGCTCGACCTCGTCGGCCTGCCGCACCCGCCGCATCTGCACGGGCGCAGTTTCAAGGGGCTGATCGTCGGAGGCGAGTATGTTCCGAACGAAGCCATCTATGCCGAAAAGACCTATCACACCTACTATGACCCCATGCGCGCGATTCGCACGCGGCGCTGGAAACTGATCGCCAACTTCGAGTTCGCCCCCTGGCAGGAAACCTCGCCCGACTATGACAACAACGCCAAAGGCTACGTCGAGGTGTCGAGGGCGCTCAACGTGCCCTACGACGTTCAATACCACCCCGCTTTCGAGCTGTACGATCTGGCGGCTGACCCGTATGAGCAGCGCAATCTGGCCGACGATGCCACGCATCGGCAGACGCGCGACGAACTGATTCGCGCGCTGCGGCAGTGGATGGCCGACACGCATGACCCGCTGCTGGACGGGCCGATAGCGCAGGCCACCTATCGCATCCGGATGGCGCAATTCAAAGCGATCTGAACCCGCCGGCGTGGGGCCGGCAGTTATAATCGAGCATGCTTGACAGGGCAGGTTGCGCCGGCCAGTCCATTCCCATATCCTTGCGCCGCCTTTGGGTGGCTGGCGCGGCCTGATATCATTCTGTGTCGATATGGAGTGTGCCGACACGTATCACACGGAGGCGAATAATG
The DNA here is from genome assembly GCA_023382055.1 of Chloroflexota bacterium. Lineage (GTDB taxonomy): Bacteria > Chloroflexota > Anaerolineae > J036 > Brachytrichaceae > CAIXPS01. Next base: position 17,400 of record JAMCQN010000200.1, on the reverse strand, counting down.
GCAAGGGTTAAAGTCAGGGGCTTGGGTACGCGGGAGAAACCGTGGGTGTTGCAGGCGCCGGGCACGGCAGTGGAATACCAGATGTATCGCGACGAAAGATCCGAGCCGCAGGCGTTGGTATGCATCGCAGGCAGCACCGAACGGCGCTACATGTCGCGCTGTATTCAGGATCTGTATGACATGCTCAAAGAGCGCAACGACTGGATGCCTCTGGGCAGCACTGTGGAGCAGAAGCCGGCCGAGGAGGGAACCGTGGAAGCGTGGGCGCGTTCGCCGGGCAACCCTGTGGGCGGTTGGTATGGCCTGACCAGAGGCATGCGCGGGCATTTCGCCATGTACATTCCGCCCCTCATGGAGGCGCTCAGCCTGGCCGAAGTCACGCATGAACTGAAGGACAACCGCATGCGCGCTTTGTAACTGTCTGCAGGGATGTGTTACCCTCGTAAAATGACCCAACCGAATATCCTGTTTATCACCACCGATCAGCAGCATTACGACACCCTGGGCGTGATGAATCCGCGCATCCACACGCCCGCGCTGGATCGGCTGGCGCGCGAGGGTGCGCGCTACACCCGCGCCTACTGCACCAACCCGACCTGTTCGCCGTCGCGTTCCAGCATGATCACGGGGCTGTATCCGGCCTGGCACCACTGCTGGGCGATTGGCGTCAAGCTGCCCGAAGACGTGCCGACCGTGGGCGATATCTTCTCGGCCAACGGCTACGAAACCGTCCTGATCGGCAAGGCGCATTTCCAGCCCTTGAAATCGCAGCCGGGCAGCGAATCGCTGGAGTGCCAGCCCACCCTGCGCGACCTGGATTTCTGGCGCGGCTTTCACGGCTCGTGGTACGGCTTCGACCATGTGGAGACGGCGCGCATGCACGGCAACGAATCGCATGCCGGCCAGCATTACGCGATCTGGATGGAAGAGAAAGGTCTGCACAACTGGCGGGACTATTTTCAACAATGGCCGCCCGACCCCGGCGACAAGTATCGCGGACCATACTATATGCGCGACGCCCAGGCTTGGGACCTGCCGGAGGAATTCCACCACACCCACTGGATCGGCGAGCGGACGGTGGCGCATATCGAGCGCTGCGCTGCCGCGGACAAGCCCTTCTTCCTGTGGGCCAGCTTCTTCGACCCGCATCCCCCCTATACGCTGCCCGAGCCGTGGGCATCCATGTACGACCCGGCCGGCATGCAACCGGGCGCGCTGCTGCCGGGCGAGTTCGACCACATGCCGCCGCAGTTCGCCCGCACGCTGCAGGAGCACCCGGATTACTCGGATTACAGCGAACCGGGCGGGCAGGGCCTGCACGGGTTCCATTCGCACCTGCATACGCGCGAGGAACTTCAGCGCAGCATGGCGACCTATTATGGCATGCTGAGCCTGATCGACGCCGAGGTCGGGCGCATCCTCGCCGCGCTGGATCGCCTGCATCTCGCGGAGAACACCCTCGTCGTCTTCACCACCGACCACGGCCACTTCCTCGGCCAGCACGGGTTGATCGCCAAAGGCGCCTTCCACTACGAAGACCTGCTGCGCGTGCCGATGATCGTGCGCCAGCCGGGAGTTGTGCCGGCGGGCGTCGTCTCGGACGCGCTGCAGAGCCAGATCGATTATGCGCCGACTTTCCTGAGCGCCGCCGGTCTGCCCGTGCCGGGCCTGATGCAGGGCGTCAGCCAGCTTGACGTGTGGCGCGGCGCGGCGGAGAGCGCCCGCGACCACGCGCTGATTGAGAATCGCCACAACCCCACCACCGTGCACCTGCGCACCTACGTGAACCAGCGCTATAAGCTGACCGTCTATCGCGGCGCGGACACCGGCGAACTGTTCGACCTGCAGGATGATCCGCAGGAGCGCTGCAACCGCTGGGATGATCCGCAGTACCGGGTCATAAAGTCCGAGCTGCTGCTGCGCTTCGTTCAGGCCGAGATCGGGCGCGAACCGACGCGCATGCCGCGCATCGCCGGAGCGTGAAGAACTTACCGCAAAGCAACAAAGAACGCAAAGGGGAGAAGAGGAGCGCGGCGTTTCCTGCCCCTTGCTTCTGACTTCTGACCTCTGACATCCTGTTTCCCTTTGCGTTCTTTGCGCGCTCCGCGGTTGCCTATTTTCCGCATACAAAGAAAGACTAATCGCAATGCAGCAAAGGACGCAAAGATATTTATCTGTCTTTGCGTTCTTTGCGCGCTCCGCGGTTGCCTCTTCTCCGCATACAAAGAAAGACTAATCGCAATGCAGCAAAGGACGCAAAGATATTTATCTGTCTTTGCGTTCTTTGCGCGCTCCGCGGTTGCCTCTTCTCCGCATACAAAGAAAGACTAATCGCAATGCAGCAAAGGACGCAAAGATATTTATCTGTCTTTGCGTTCTTTGCGCGCTCCGCGGTTGCCTCTTTTCCGCATACAAAGAAAGACTAATCGCAATGCAGCAAAGGACGCAAAGATATTTATCTGTCTTTGCGTTCTTTGCGCGCTCCGCGGTTAGATCTCAGTGATGCTCCGGATGGTCGCTCATGGGCGTGTGGTCGTGGAACAAGGCCTGTTCGTGCATGCGGTTATGCAGGCTGCGGTACGACGACTGGAACGCCAGCCGCATGCGCTTATACACCACGTCCTCGGCGCGTGTGCCCACCGTATCCAGGTACGCCAGTGCGCCTTCGATCTGCTCGAGGATCGTCACGGCATCCGCCGCAGCCAGCATGGGCGATCCATCCAGTGTGACCATCACCGGCGTCGAGTGCGCCGCGATGATCTCCGGCTTGTCCGGGTAGTGGCCGCGCACCAGCAACGCCAGCCACGAACTTTGATCGACGCGCACGGACCAGTATCCGGCGGCGTCGCCGGATGAGATGGCGGCGCTTTCGCGAATTTCTCCGTTGACGATCAGCTCGACGCGCGTCATCGGGATGGTGGCGCTGGCGACCCGCCAGGTCACATCCAGCGTGCCGCCGTCGCTGCCCAACTGCGTGCGGCTGCCCATTGGTTTGCCGCTGACCGCGAAGTCGAGCAGCGGGCCATAAGTCACAAACGTCTCCGCGCGGCGCACGGCCTCCATCCAGTTGGCGTAGGTGAATGGCGCGCCCGGCGCGATGCGCGCGTACGTGCGCACGGTTCCTACGGCGGTGTTGGAGGACATCTTGTCGGTGCCGCCGCAGGCAGCCACCAGGTAGCCGCAGTTCAGATAGCGATACCAGTCTGAGAGCGAATACGGGTCGATGCCGCTGTACAGATCGCCCCACGATGTCATTTCCAGCGCGTCCACGTCGCCGCTGACGATGGTGGCGGCGTGTTCGGCGCGCGGGTTGGGAAAGTGCGGCAGCACAACCAGCCCGCCCTGCTGTTTGCACTGGCGCGCCCACTCGGTCAGCAGGATCTCGATGGGATCGCCCAGGGCGGATTCGTCCGGGCCGCCGGTCGTCATCGGCGCGATGATGCGCCCGCCGTAACCCAGCAGCGAAATGTGGCCGAGCACGTGCTGACGGTTCTCGGTGCCCACGCGCACGAGGTACTCGCCGTCGCCGCCAGCCTCCCGCGAACCCCAGGTGGTTTTGCCGTCGAAGTCGCCCACGTTGGTCATCAACTCGCCCCACTGGCTGGCCAGCAGATTGATCACGTTCACCCCTTCGGCGGAACCTTCCAGCAGCGCAGAAACCGGCGACAGAAAATGCACGTGCGTATCGGCGGTCACCCAGCCCTGTTCGCGCCACGGCAGCACTTTCTCCAGTTCGATTGTTATTTCGCGGGTAGCGGCGGTGACTTCATAGACGCGCCGGATGGGTCGTATCTCGAAACCCCTGGATATCTCGATATAGACCGGCCCCAGCGGCAGGTCGATGGTCGTCTCGCCGGGAATGTAGGTGCAGGCATGCCTGCCGATATGATAGAAATCCACGCTGTAGTCCTCGAACCACGCGGGATTGGGAATGCGGTGGCGATCCACCGGCGCGAGGTACTCTCCGGCCGCGCCATGGACATGCAGCTTGACCGGAACCGGTTTTCCGCCGGCTTCCACTGCGCGCAGGATGACGCGCTGCGTCGCGGGCGCCACCGGTTGTATCGCGTCACCCGCTTGGGTGGCTTCTACCTGCTCCACCGGGATCACCCTGCCATCAGCGAGGTGGAAGCAGGCATCGGGGTGGCTGGTGTACTCGATCAGCACCTGATGCGTCGAGACGGGCGGTATCTGGTTGTTGTAACCGGCGTCCCACGCATCGTTTGGATACTGCAGGCGCGCCGTCGCCGAGATGACCTGGCCCAGATCGAGTTGGATCTGCGCCAGCCGGCCGTACTCGTCCAGCCTGGGCTGGAACGCGATGCCGGCGGGCAGGTTGAGCAGCGCCTTGCGGCGCGTCCGCCAGCGCAGCGGCTGTTCGGACGCATTGCCGGCAGTGCGCGCGCGCAGCGGCTGTTCGGACGCATTGCCGGCAGTGATCGCCGAGACGACCACCGCGCCGCAGATCGGCTCGAAACGCACGCCCGCGATAGCCCTTTCGGGGTGGGGGTTCTGCCACGACCACAGCCAGTTGGTCCAGCGCGAAGAATCGTTGGTTTCGACGCGCGTCTGCGCCCCGCCCCAGAATTCGATTAACTGTTCGTGCGGGGCGCGCTTGGGCTGAGGTTTGCGCATGGCGACGGCTTCGAAGCAGTTTTCGCCCCAGCCGCGCGTGAATGCGCCAATCTGGTGGCGGCGGCGGATTGCCGCGCGCTCCTCGCCGCCGTCGGCATACAGGATCACATAGTCGGCGGCATGTTCGCCCAGTTGGCCGCGCCCGCGCGTCGGCGAGATAAACCCGCTCATGTTGGGCGGTGCCACGCGCACGTCCGAGGTGTGCGCGAAGACCAACTGGCGCGCCAGCGTTGGCGCAAACGACACACTCATCGGCTGATCGGTCAGGACGATGGGCGCGCTGATATCGAAGGGGATGCCCCAGCCTACGCAATCGCCGCGCGGCGCGTGCTCCACAGCGCCGGCCATTTGCGCGGAGAGGGATGCTGACGAGAGCTGCTCAAACGTGCCGCCGCCCTGCAGCTTCAGCGGTGTGAATAAGGCAGACTTCGGTCCGTCCTGAATAGGTGCCATACCGGAACCCTCCTATCGAGTGCGAAATGCAGAGATGACTGTTTTATTATCGCGCCCGTATGGGTAGAAGGCAATTGCGCAGACGCGGTGTGGATCGCCAGGCGACGCCGGGGATGACAGGCGAATCCGTGGCTGCGTGATTCGCCCAGTCGGCTTGAGGCGCCGCAGGAATGAACGCAACATCTCACAGGTCTCCAAGACCTGTGAGATGTCAGAAGTCGTTTGGCATTCTAAGTCGGTTTAAATTCGTTCACGTGTTGATTGAGAGCCTCCTGCACGCGGGCATCCCAGTTTATTGCCCATATGGTCGGCTCAGGCGCGTTCCAGCACCAGCAGCCAGTCGTGCACCTCGGGCTGCTGCGGCACGAGCCAACTGCCGTCGACCTCAGGCTCCACTATGCCCAAAGGGTACTCCTGCCCGCTGCTCGGGTTCATGAAGAACGCGCGGTAGGGCACGCCCGGCTCGATGTGCCGCACATGCACCTTGCGCCCCCACACCTGCCCGTACATATAGATGACGCGCACGTGGCCGGGGATGCCGGCGGCGTAATGCTTCCACGGGTCGTCCGGCGTGGCTGCCGGGTCCACCCACTCCTGATGCGGCTGGAAATCCCACCACGCGTAGCGCTGCAACAGGCGCTTGCCCAGAGCCAATTGGCCCGCGCCCGGCAGGCGCATCGCCTCGTCCCACGGGCGGTTGCCCCAGGTGTTGCCGTGCGGAGAAGGTCCATAGGGCGTCTCGCGCGTGTTGACCTGCCAGATGCCGTTGGCGCCGTAGGTGTGGCCGGCCGCGCCGGACAGCATGCAGCCCCAGAACGCCAGCCGTTGCACCTCATCGAAGTTGCCGTACAGGAACCCCTCGTAGTTCACCTCGCCGTCGATAACCGGCCTGGCGGGCTGGCGCGCGCACTGCGCGGTGATCATGGCAATGGTGTTAGGGATGCTCTTGTAACCGCTGTGGCCGGTCTGCAGCAGGTCGAAGTCCAGCACGCTGTCATCGGCGACGTTGTCGCGCCCCACGCCGTTGCCGCCGGCGTGAATGGTGATCAGCCGCTGCATGGGATCGGTGGCGCGCACGTAATGTCCGATTTCGGTCCAGCCCTGCTTCTGCAGCGCGGCATCCTGTTCGGGGGTCTTAGACAGGTAATAGGGCATCGTGCCCTCGCCCGCCAGGCACCACACCACCGGGTAAGCCCCCCAGCGCGCGATGAGGTAGCGCCAGTGCTTCTTCATGCGCTCCACACCGATCCAAGTCAGGAAATAGCCCCAGCAGCCCACGATGCACGGCATCAGTCCCGATCGAACCAGGTGCTGGACTTTCAGGTCGGCCGTGTCGTAGTAAGCCGGGTTGATCCGGGTGAGTTCCTTGTCGTAGGGGAAGCCGGCTTCATTGGCGCCGCGCGGGTCATACCAGTCCATGTCGGGGTACAGCCCCGCCACAATCTGCACGGCCGTAAAGCCTTTGGCGGCGCGGTCCGCCGCGAGCAATTGAAAATCGTCGGGCCAGCTCAGGCGTTTGGTGAAGCCCATCCACCAGGTATCCGCCAGCCAGAAGAACGGCGCGCCGTCGGCATGGACGAAGCGATGCTGATCAGCGCTGGCGCGCAGCGGGCCGTGTTTGAGCAACGGGTGATCGCCCGTATAGGCTTCGGCGACCAACTGGCCGGTCTGACCGTGCAGCCCGTTGTCCGCGCTGTCCGAGCATACCGTGCGAAACGTATATCGCCCTGCCAGCAGCGGCGCAAACCGCACCCGCCATTCCTGGCCGCCGGCCCAGAATGCCGGGACTTTCCATGCGCTCCCGCCCTCATGGGTGAATTCCACATCCAGGTCGACCGCGCTGAACGGGTTGTCCGTCTGCCGGGCTGCCGTATAGCTCCACTCACTCACACAGTTCTGCGTGCCGTACAGGTTTGCCATAGTGGTTGTCTCCAACTTTTGGATTAGGTTTGAACCGCGCAACGATAACGGGAAGCCGCAACGCCCTGTGGGGCATGCGTGAGTTGACTATAACCGAAAAGGGACGGAGAGCAACTCACCATACTGCCACATCGCCCGCGGGTCATGGATAATAATCACATGCTCGACCCCACCTTCAAATTCAGCCAGCACAGCCTGAGCGACTTCGCGGATTGCCCGCGCCGGTTCTACCTGCGCTATGTGGCTAAACAGGCCTGGCCGCTGATCGAGACCGGCCCCCTGAAGCTCGATCCGCTGGAGTACCAGGCCTATCTGTGGCGCGGCACGGTGCTGCACCGCTGGATCGAGCGCTATTGGCTGGGCGTGCCGGCACAATCCTCGGACGATGCCGAGTTGAACCTGTGGTGGGCCCGCTTCATGAACACCAGCTTCGACGACCTGCCGACGCAGCGCCTGCCCGAGTTGGCGCTGGTGGCGCCGCTGGGCGACTATCTGCTCTATGCGCGCTTTGACCTGCTGGCGATCGATTCACCTGACGACTCACAGAGAACGGGTCAGGCCGTGATCGTGGACTGGAAAACCCTGCGCGGCGAGCGCCCGCCGCGTTATCAGGTGTTCGCGCAGCGCTTCCAGACGCGCATCTATCTGTATGTGCTGGCGACGGCGGGCGCGGCTTTCAACGGCGGCGTCCCGTTTGCGCCCGAACAGTGCCATTTTCGTTACTGGCTGGCTAACTTCCCCGACGCGCCGTGGGTCGATATCCCCTACAGCGCACAGGAGTATGAGCGCGACAGCCGCTCCCTGCTGGCGCTGATGGCGGACGCGGCTCGGCGCGAGGGTGAGGAACAATACGAGATGACGCCGGACGAAAGCAAGTGCGCGACCTGCACTTACCGCACGCTGTGCCGGCGCAAAGTTGTTGAATTGGAGCAGGCCGCACCCGACCAGTGGGTGGATATCGAAGCAGCGCCCGAGTTGGATTACTGAGCGGCGTCCCTTTATCCCAGCGGTTCAAACCTAATCCAAAAGTTGGAGACAACCACTATGGCAAACCTGTACGGCACGCAGAACTGTGTGAGTGAGTGGAGCTATA
>JAMCQN010000200.1:0-9289 GCA_023382055.1 Chloroflexota bacterium | reverse complement strand
CACCCGACCTGTGGGTGGATATCGAAGCAGCGCCCGAGTTGGATTACTGAGCGGCGTCCCTTTATCCCAGCGGGTCTGTCGTCGGCGCGTAAACGCGGATGGCTGCCTCGCCGTTCAGCGGACACTTATATTCGCTGACTCAATGCGGTAAGATGAAACTATACATGGGTACCTGTTAGATACCGCAAGTAAGTACAAGAGCCCCTTTATCCCACCGGCGTCAGCTCAATATTGCGTATAAACCTTCGGTGTGGATCAATTAGTGTTGGATGGAGGTCAATCCATGGAATCGTATAAGGCTATGAACAGACTCGGTGAGACTATTGAGATCAAACGCAACGCAGCAGGTATGATCGTCGCCATACACTCCGACTATGATGAAATTGAATTGGTACCATTCCAGATGAGCCTGACTGGCTGGGGTCTGGTTGATCCAGCCACAAACAGTCTCGTCATCACTGACCCCTACGAAAGTGGCATCATCGAGAGAGGAGTCATGGCATTACGCAGGGATGAGTGATGGTTGCAGCGGTCGAAATCCACTTTGTGAGACAACTAATATGCGGGCAATCCACCACCATTTCGTAGTGGATTGCCCATTCCAGACAAGGTCTGAGTTATTCGTCAATTGTGGATGACAATGCTTCCAGCTGAGATCGCCGTGGCCGGATCACTAGTGTCACTCGCACCCATTTGGTTGTCGTAGACTACATTGCCAGTGATGCTGTCCCATATCTTGATCCGGAACTTATCCACGCCACCTCCGCCACTGACCTGCCCGTCGATGGCAGTCAACATGAAGCTGTAGTTACCATTGCCATTGATGGTTCCTGAACCCTTATACTGCGCCTTCGCTCCGGCAATCACCAGCCACTGGTAGCTGGTGCTGTGGAAGTTCAGGTTAGCCACCTGGAACTGGAACTCCGTCTGGCCAGTCGGTACTGTCGCGCCCTTCTGGTACCGGGACACGAACCCGAACGTGGCCTTGCCGGTGAGTGTCGGGTCGGGAACGTATGCACTCGCAGGTGAGTTGATCCAGCCGCCGCCGGTGACGAACCCACCGTTGGGGTCGTACACCACAACGTACTGGAAGACGGACTGGCCGGTGCCGCCGTCCTTGTCGGTCACGGTCAGCTGGATGGTGTAGACGCCCGCGGCGGTGTAGGTGTGGCTGCCGCTCACGGAACCGGAGCCGTTCGCCTCGGTGACCGCCCCCACCGAGGTGGTGCCGTCGCCCCAATCCCAGATGGCGGTGTGCGTGTCCAGCACGCCCGGGTCTGTGAAGCTGGCGCCGGCATTGACGATCGTGTTGACCGGGACCGGATCAGTCGGCGCCGTGATGGGCCCCACCGCCGGCGGTACGTTGTTAACCACGTGCGTTACGGAACTGGAGCCCAGGCCACCGTCCTTGTCAGTGACGGAGACCTTGACCAGGTAGCTCCCGTTGTCACGGTAGGCGTGCGCCGGACCGTGGCAGGCCATCCCGCTGACCGTGCCCGGCAGGTCGCCCGTGCCGTCGCCGTAGTTAACGGCACAGGCGAAGGTATCGTGCACGCCCGGGTCGGTGAAGGCGGCCCCCACCGCCACGGCGCTGCCCTCGTCGGACGGCTCAGGGGAGACGGCCAGCGTGCTCACGCTTGGCGGCACGTTGACGATCGCCACCGCGGCCGTATACGCGGTCACCCCGCCGTCCTTGTCGCGGATCTCGCCCCGCACCGTCCGGGCGCCGGGGTCGGGCGCGGCGCAGGTGGTGCTATTGCTGGGGCCGAACGCCCCGTAGCCTGAGCCGTCTCCGCAATCGAAGGCGTAGGTGAAGCCGGCCGCCGTGTCGGCACTCGACGGGTCGGAGGGGTCAGTTAGCGAGAGGTTAATCGGGCTGCCTTCGTTCACACTGGTGGGGGCGATGAACGTGGCCGCCGGCGCGACGTTGAGCACGTTGATGGTTGCCTGCCCTGCCGCTGTGAGGCCGCCGCTATCGGTGGCGAGCACCTTCACCGTGTAGCTGCCCGGCCCGTCAAGCTGCACCGCAGAGAATGTGACGCTTTGGCCGGGCGTCTCGAAGGTCCCGTCATTATTCAGGTCCCAGGCGTAAGTGAGGGTGTCGCCATCAGGGTCGCTGCCGGTGGCGGCGATCACCATCGAGCCCCCCTCGGTCACCGAGTAGGGTCCGCCACCAGAGACGGCGGGCGGTTGATTGGGTGGCAGGATCGTGAAGGGCAGCGAGTTGGAGGTGCCCCCGTTCGGCTCGGGGTTCACCACGGTGACGTTCGCCGTGCCTTGTGCGGCAATGTCTTGCGCCATGACCTGGGCGGTGAGCTGAGATGCCGAGACATAGGTGGTGGCGCGGCTGGTGCCGTTCCAATACACAACCGCGGACTGCACGAAGTTGGTGCCCTCAAGGGTGAGCACGAAGTCACCCGTCCCAGCGCGGGCAGAGTCCGGGGTGAGGCGGGTGAGCGTGGGCTGGGGGTTGTTGATGGTGATGGTGAAGTCCTTCGTGGCTATCTGGCCCTGCCCCGACCCCGAGGTGACCGTACACTGCACCGTGAAGGAATAACTTCCACCGTCGAGTGGCGTCCCGCTGACGACCCCCGTCGTTGGGTCTAGGCTCACACCTGCTGGTAGTGATCCCGCAACCACCGCGTAGTTGCTGCACGTGGGCGTCCCCCCACCGCCGGTGGGTGGGCTAGCGGGGACGGACAACGGTACGGAGTAACTTGATCCGGCTGTCCCGCTGGAAGGTGGTGGGGTGACAGTGTATTGCATGGTCAAAAACTCGTTGGCGCTATCGGTGACCTGCACAGTGAAGCCGAAAGATCCTGCGGTTGTTGGGGTACCGCTGATGATGCCGGTGCCGGGATCCAAAGATAACCCGGGTGGGAGCGTTCCGGATGCGATGGACCATGTGTACGGTGGCGTCCCCCCGGTCGCGGCCAGAGTTACCGAGTAAGGCACCCCCACGGCACCATTAGGGAGCGGTGACATGGTGACGATCTGCAAAGGCGGTCTGGACGCGATCACAAGCGTCAGAGTCTTGGGCACCTCAGTTACGCCGATGTTGTCCACTGACCAGTATCGAATCGCATGTGAGCCATCGCCGATTACAGTGAATGGCGTTGTGTAGGTCTGAGTTGGACTGCTGTCGACGCTGTAGCTCGTCGTGACCACATCGAAGCCAGTGAAGGCTGTGGCCGAGAGCGTCACCGTTACCGGGCCCGGATACACGCCCTGAGTATTCGACAATGGGGCTGTGCTGACAGAGGTCATCGGAGGGGCGTGTACGGGTGGGGGGTTCACGGTGTAAGCCACGGTGAAGGTGACACCGGAGAAGTCCGCCATCACTATGCCGTCCGCGCTGCGCGCGCCGGAAACGGTGAGGGAGTACACGCCGGGAGGGATCAGGTCGGTGACGTTGTATGACGCTTGATAGTGGCTACCATTGGACCATTGTCCACTGTCGACGACAGCGAAATTCTTACCACGATGGAATACGCCCACTCCGTTTTCGCAACACCAGTTCCCCCCAATTGCATACCATACGGAGTTGTCGCTTTCAAAGGCGAGTGCATACCCACCCTGCACGCCAATACTGTAGGAATTCCAGGTGGTTCCATCGAAGCTCACTAATCTACCATCCGACAGATTAAACCATATCGTACCATCGGTATCAATAGCAGTCGCCATGATCCAAGCCCCTGATAGGAGTGAATTAGAGGAGTCATAGACTGTCCAAGTGGTACCATCGAAACGCATTACTCCGGGAACCATGTAGCCGACTACCCATTTCGCTCCAGTCTTGTCAATTGCCACAGTAAACACCAGATTGCCGGGCACTCCCGAATTCGACGTGTTATAGATTGTCCAGGTAACACCATCATAATGAGCCAGTCCATTTGCTGTACCGATCCATTTGGTTCCGTCTCGATCCAAAGCGATGCTGTAAACATCGTTAGATGGTAGGCCAGAGTTGGATGTGTTATAGACTGTCCAGCTTGAATTATCGAAGCGGGCCACCCCTCCACCAGCAGTACTTATCCATTTCGTACCGTTAGTATCAATTACGATATTCCTGCAGGAATCACTGGGAATGCCAGAGTTGTTTGATCTGTAGACTGTCCAGGTTGTACCGGCAAAGTGTGCAAGCCCACCAGGTAACGCACTACTCAGTGAACAGAACCATTTCGAGTTGTCGAGATCGACAGCAATCTGCCCTGGATTACCGCTAAGAGGTGCATAAGTTGTCCAGCTGGTGCCATCGAAACTTACGTAATGACCGGACTCATATAGACCGAACCATTTAACCCCAGCATGGTCAACGGCAGCAGCCACCACCCAGTTTTCTGGCAGTCCTGAATTGCTCGTGTTATAGGTTTGCCACGTTCCCGATAGCGCGGGGTGGAACTGGAGTGTCGGGCTGACGCTCGTGTCCATCGGCTGGTTGAACAGTACGTCAAGCGTCACCGTGCCGAGTCCCACCGGGCTGGGCGGCGTGATGGTGATCGCGCTCACGGCCGGAGATACTGGCACGGATGTGCCGGTGAAATCCTGGCCGCTTGCGTCTGGCGGTACACTCACCGTGCGGTTGCTTGGTGAGAAGGTATAGCCGGTCAGTGAGGGCGTGAGTGTGTCTGTGCCACTAATTAGGCCGGTGAGGGTGTAGTAGCCGCTGGCGTCTGTATCTGTAGAGGTGCTGATCCCACTCATCGCAGCGATGGTCACACCGGACAGAGGGTTGTTGTTGCTGTCGGCTACTCGGCCGGAAACAGCGTACGTTAGGCCAGCTGTGTCCACCGCCTGGATGAGAATGCCGTAGCTGCTGTAAAAGCTAGCATCTCCGCCGTAGGTCGCACTGATGACGTGTGTCCCCACCGCCAGCGCTGCGGTGCTGAGGGTCGCAATGCCGCCGGACAGCGTGGCCGTGCCGGCCGCGGCCCCGTCAACCGTGAACGTCACCACCCCGCTCGGCACGCCCGCGCCCGGCGCAACAGCAGATACCGTCGCCGTAAAGGCCACTGCCTGCCCAAAGACTGAGGGATTCAGCGAAGAGGCCAATGCCACGGTTGTATCTGCCTCCGGAGCGGCTTGGTTCTGCGGTGTGGATGTTAATGGCTCACTACGATGCGACGAGGCGAGTACACTCGCCGGAGGAAAAAAGTTAAGGACGATAAGCACGACAGCAACCGTACTGGGGAGCAATTTGCGCCAGTTCATTCGAACCTCCAGCATTCAATGTGGGTTGACGATTACCCTGCTACGTTGCTCTAGATGTTACGAGGAGGTCCACGGGAGGGCCTTCTCGCCATCTATGAACGACTGTCCGATGAACGAGTGCTTGCCCTGCACGATGTGACTCGGACCCAGATCTGTCATGCCACCGCTTCGGCAGGGTAGCATTTTGTCCACTTTGACCCCGCGACACGGTAAAGTGTAGACCTATTTCAGATACATGCGAAACGGTGTTCTTCCACTACACCGTGGTCAGGTAGACAAGTGACCACTCACGAAACGGAATGTGTCAAGGGGTTTGCAACAACAGGTGTCAAGAGTTTAGAGTTGAAATCGGGCTTGGAATCACCTCCAATGGATGCGCAGACAGCTGCTTGGACCAGTTGATGCCAACGGCGTTGGGTGGCTGAACGGCAATGGGCGCGTGACGGATAAAGCGCTCAGGATGGCTGGCGTAGGCGATGTCCAGGGTCGTCTGGCGTACAGCTAGCACCGCGGAAGTCTGACCAAAGTGGACGATGGCCGGCGTGAGCAGAGCCAGGCCGGTATGACAATGTTGATGGTTGTACCAATCAAAGAAGGGGCCCGCCCAGGTGTCGGCGTGTTCGCGTGACTCAAAGTGATCCGGGAAGGACGGGCAGTATTTGAGCGTCTTGAAGGCCGATTCAGAACAAGGGTTGTCGTCGGAGACATGCGGACGCGAATGGCTCTCGGTGACGCCCAGGTCGATGAAGAGCTGAGCCGTCGTCTTGGCCGTCATTGGGCTGCCGCGATCGGCGTGCATGACGAGCTGATCGGGCTGAATGGCATGCCGGGCACAGGTGCTCGAGATGAAGTGTTGATCCTGCCGTGCCGACTCTTCCTCAGCGACCATCCAGCCGACGACGAAGCGACTGAAGATGTCAATGATGACGTAGAGATAAAAGTAAGCCCACTTGCTGCTTGACAACAGGCGGGTGATATCCCAGCTCCACACACGATTGGGCGCTTGAGCCAGCAATTGGGGTTTGTGATAAACCGGATGACGCATTTGGTCACGCCGCTCGCGCACCTGATCGTGTTCATCCAGAATGCGATACATCGTGCGCCAGTGGCACAAATACAGGCCTTTGGTGAGCAGAGTGCCATATGGCTAACAACCGAATTATTACAAACATCATCCAGGCAATGTCCACTCCTATCTGTATGATTGAGCGGATTGTTTAAAACGTAAGCGTAGCGGTTGTAGGCTTGGGGATCGCCCGGCCGCGGCACGATGCTGTCTGCACTGATAAACCGTCCCAGTATTGGCGAGTAGAAGCGTGCGCCGTAGTCGTACAGCCCGATGCTCGCCTGTTCCTCTTGTGATGTGAACCGCTTGTCAGTGGGCGTATTACCCGAACTGTAACGCGTCTCGCCGTAGGGCGTATAACGCAACTCGCTTACTTTGGCACTGTTGATATCCGTTGTTGCGCTCGCAGACCCGAGATGGTCGTCATGCAGCCAATACACGCTACCACCCGTGCGCAACGCAACGCGCTGGCCGTTGAACTGATAGTACTGGCAGGTACTCTGGCATGCACCCGCAGGCGGCGCACCAAAGGCCATCGGCAGGTACACCGTGTGTACGCGCGTGAAGGTGATCGGAACGCCTGTAGTTACGACCGTGGCGGAGAATACTTCATAATCTGCGCCTGCATACACCGTCGTCCCGCGCGGATCGACCTTGCGCACCAACGCGCCATCGGCGTCGTAGAAATACGATGTCGTCTGGCTGGCTTTTGTGACGCTTGCCAGCCGGTTATCGCTATCCCACGTCTGGGTGTACGTCACGCCGCTCTCCACTCGCTGAGTCATGTTGCCATTGGCGTCATACTGGAACAACGAGCCGTTCGATAGCGCGGTGACGGCATGCTTGTGCAATGCATTGGTATAGCTGTAGGTCAGCCCGGCCTTGCTCATGATGTTACCGAGCGCGTCGTAGCTGTATGTTTCAGTGTACGCGCCGCTGACACTGGTGAGTCTGTTCAGTGGGTCGTAGGTATAGCTCAGGCCCTCACCACTGATGGAATCGACGGTAGAGGTGATGTTCCCCACCGCGTCATAGCTATACTGCCAATCCAGCAGGTTCGCGCCCACCTGAATCCGTTGCAGGCGGAAGTTGTCGCTGCGATAGGTGTAAGTCGTGGTCACGCTGTTGCCGAGGGTGATGACCTGCGATTGCCCCAGCGCGTTGTAGGGGGCATCCGACACCAATCTCCAATCTCTAATCTCTCCACCTGCCCGATCGTGTTGTAGGTGGTGGTCACCACCTCCCCGCTCGGATGCGTCAACGTCACGACGCGATCTGCGACGTCGTAAGCGTACAGCGTCGTGAACGCACCCCATACGCCGTCAATCATCTTTGTCTGCGTCACCACCCGCCCGCGCCCTGATCGGTAATCAAGCTGGTCTCGAAGAGATGAATACCTTGCCTATCTCCTCGACATCCTTCACCAGCCTGTAGAAATCCACATTGACTTTTCGCTTCTCCAATCGAGCGCGGACAGCAGAGATTGCATCCAAGGTGGATCGCAGCAGGAATTCGCGCCGCTGTTCTTCGCTGGCCTCGTGAAAAACCGAACGAGTAACAGGAATGACCACCGCTATGTCTCTGTTTTTCGTCGAATAGTTCCTCACCTTCAAATGGTCGGGAAGATTAATTTGGAATTTCCCTTCCACATAATATTGAATTAGCAACAGTGTTAAGGCATCACCATAATTCTTATGCATTAATGGTTCTAGCAGTGTACCTAAGCCAGAAGGTCCTCCTATATATGGTAAGAACATAGAAGCAACTTGGGGATCACCAGCCTTAAAGAAATACCCAATCATATGTCTGCCTCAATATCATGGTACCTCTGACCAGGGAGCTGTTCCTGCCCATGCCTCGTGGTTCAAAGGGCCGGGAAAGCTAGAGGTCAGGGTACGCTCTCGTGCTGCCATATCTACTCTGGTTCCATAGTCTATGTACACCATGTATTTATCATACATAAAACGTCTTGTGTAGCGTTGTTCTGGGATGGCCTCTGAGGTAATGCCCCACTTCAATAGTTCTCCTGTCTTTTGAGCAATGAGTGCATAAAGAGTAGTCAGTTTGCTACTGCTGTATGAATTGCCATGTGGCACACCGACAGCGCCAACGAGTCCTGTGGGCCCATATGTCATCGCTGTTCCGAAAACGTATATTCCTGATCCAGCGAGTTGTATGAGTGAATCAACCGTTGATCCCTGCAAGGAATCCGCTTCCTGCTGTCGCCCATGCTTCAGCAACTGCTTCATCAACCCAGTGCGGACGAAGTCAAACATGCTGTTGGGGACGACCTCACCCATCCAGTTCGTACTGAACCGTTTGGGATCGGCGAAGGGATCGTAGTAGGGATGCGTTTTCACCCACTGTTCGGCAAGCGGATGCAAGTCATTAGGATTCGCGACGTTCGCTTCCAGCAGGGGATAAGGGGTGCCGTTTGTGACACCAGGCACCATTGCTGGCGTGGGTGATGTCACGTAAGCATCATCGCTGCCGTAATCGACACAGTTATACAGAGTTTTATTGCAGATATCAGAGTGCCCATCTGGATCGACGCGGGTTTCTGGCGAGTTCCTGGAGTAGCTGTAGCGGTTGTAGGCTTGTGGATCGCCCGGCCGTGGCACAATGCTGTCCGCGCTGATGAACCGCCCAATCTGCGGATCATAGAAGCGGGGACCGAAATCGTACAGGCTGCCATCTTGCCTCTGACCAGTGAACCGCTTGTCGTTCGGCGTGTTGCCTGTGCTGTAGCGTGTCTCGCCATAGGGCGTGTAGCGCAACTCGCTGACCACCGTGCCCGTGATGCACGTCACCAGGCTCGCGCTGCCGAGATGATCGCCATGCACGAAGGTCAGCGTCACGCCCTCGCGCACGGCGACCTGTTGCCCATTGAAGCGGTACGTCACCCGCGCCGGCGCCAGATTCACCGGCGGGGTGCTGTTGGCGATCACGGGCAAGTACAGCTTGTGCGTGTACGTCGCGGGAACCGTGACCGTCTGTACCGGCGCGGATCCT